>CAYTVP010000344.1:0-5034 GCA_964441675.1 uncultured Solibacteraceae bacterium
TACACAGTTGACGGGGGCTACGCGGAATATGCTGCAGCACGGGCAGATTTTGTCTTTTCGTTGCCCGATGCGGTCGACGACCTTCAAGCAGCGCCACTGCTGTGCGCCGGGATCATCGGATACCGCAGCCTCTGTGTCGCAGGTGTCGAGCGGGGGGAACGCGTCGGCCTGTTCGGCTTTGGCGCCTCCGCCCACTTAACTCTCCCGGTACTGCAGTCGTGGAATTGCGAGGTCTACGTATCCACTCGCGGCGCGTCCCACAGGAGGCTCGCCGAATCGCTTGGGGCGACGTGGGTGGGAACGGAAACGGAACGGCCTCCCCGTCCCTTGGATCGCGCAGTGACGTTTGCTCCCAGTGGTGATGTGGTCATCGCCGCCCTGGCCAGCCTGCGAAAGGGCGGAGTCGTCGCGATCAATGCCATACATCTCGATCGGATCCCTGAATTCGACTACGATCGCCTGCTGTGGGGAGAGCGGCAGATTCGTAGTGTCGCTAATATGACGCGAGCGGATGCTCGAAACTTCATCCAGATCGCCAGCGAGATCAAACTACGGCCCAAGGTGACGGTCTTCCGGCTGGACGAGGCCAACGAAGCGCTGCTGGCGATCAAAAATGATGCCATCGATGGGGCCGCCGTCATCGTTCCATAGCCGTCAAGCTCTCGCGATAACCTGAGTGAGTGAGCGGAACCACTACCCAGCCGGACTTATCCGCTCAGAACTCACAACTGCAACGATGGCGCGCAGATTGAATGGAGGTTCATGAAATTCGCTCATATCCTGTTTCCCGTTGACTTCTCCGACCACACGACGCAAGCTGCTCCGCATGTCAACGCCATGGCCACTCAGTTTGGTTCACGGGTCACTTTACTCCATGTAATAGCGCCTCCCATATATCAAACATCTGTTCCAGTGGCTACCGAAGTACTGCGCAATCGCCTTGACGCTTTGGCGAAAGAAAGCCTTTCCGGAATCGAAACAGACCATCTGATTGAAGTTGGTGAGCCGGCAGCAGTAATCGCGCGGTTGGCTGCCGAGCGGAGTTCCGATCTGATCATGATGCCTACGCAAGGGTATGGACCCTTCCGCAGGCTGCTTGTAGGGTCTGTCACAGCTAAGGTTCTTCACGATGTTCCGTCCCCCGTCTGGACCAGCCCGCATTCGGATGCATTTCTGGGAGTGCACCACCTTCCGTGTAAAAAGGTCCTCTGCGCGGTCGACCTGAGTCCACGAGCTGTGGAATTAATGAAATGGTCGGCGGACTTCTCGAAAGCCCTGGGAGCAGACCTCCGCTTCGTTCACGCCGTACCGCACGACCAGACCTGGGAAACTCGTCAGTTCGGACCGGATCTTGTTGACGATCTGCGCAAGGAAGCAAAAGAGAAGATCACGGAGTATCAGAAGGAAGCGGGCCTGGATCTTCCGCTATGCATCGGCCTGGGAAATCCCGGCGAGGCCGTCCGTGAAGAAGCCAAGACTCATAACGCCGACCTGGTCATCATTGGCAGAGGCGCCATTACCGGCACGCTCGGCCGGCTGCGGGCTCATGCGTATAGCATCATTCGTCAGGCTCCATGTCCGGTAATCAGCGTATAAAAGGATGGCAAGCGTGAAGTTTGTCCTCGTTGGAATCCCGGCGTGCGCATTTAGAGAGGAACAGTGACAACCGAGACGCTTTCCGGAGGTTCATCGACAATTCCACCCTCCGGAGAGCCGCGATCGGCCCTCGACGTCTTCTTTCGTCCGCGCAATGTCGCGGTAATCGGTGCCAGTGAGACGCCGGGTAAGGTCGGCCATGTTCTCCTCAAGAACCTGACCAGATCTTCGTTCGGCGGCCGTGTGTATCCGGTCAACGCGAGGAGATCAATCACCTGCGGCATCCAGTCCTATCCGCGGATCGGCGAAATCCCTGCGAATACTCTGGACCTTGCTGTTATTGCGACACCCGCGGTAACGGTCCCCGGAGTCATTCAAGAGTGTATCGATGCCCGCGTCGGAGGCGCCATTATCATCTCCGCCGGTTTCCGCGAGGTCGGTCCTCGTGGTCTGGCACTGGAGCAAGAAATCATCGCAGCTGCGCGCGGAAAGATCCGCATTATCGGGCCGAACTGCCTTGGCGTAATGAGCCCGCCAACGGGATTGAATGCCACGTTCGCCAACGCCATTGCCCGGCCCGGGAATGTGGCTTTCATCAGTCAAAGCGGCGCGCTCTGCACTGCGGTTCTCGACTGGAGCCTGAGAGAGGAAGTTGGCTTCAGCGCATTTGTTTCGATCGGTTCCATGCTCGATGTCGGATGGGGCGATCTGATTCAGTATCTGAATGACGATCCGAGAACGCAGAGCATTGTCCTTTATATGGAATCGATCGGCGACGCCCGCTCGTTCCTTTCGGCGGCGCGCGAAGCGTCGTTGAGCAAGCCCGTAATCGTTCTGAAACCCGGACGCACAGAGAGCGCCGCCAAAGCTGCAGCCTCGCATACGGGCGCGCTGACTGGAAGCGATGAAGTGCTGGAGGCCGCCTTCCGGCGCTGTGGGGCGCTCCGCGTCGATTCCATCGCGGACCTTTTCTACATGTCGGAAGTGCTCGGCAAACAGCCGCGACCACGCGGGCCTCGTCTGACTATCCTGACGAATGCGGGCGGACCGGCCGTATTAGCTGCCGATGCATTAGTCGCTTCCGGCGGCGAGCTGGCAACACTATCGCCCGAATCGGTCACATCGCTCAACGCCGTGCTGCCGCGTCACTGGAGCCATGCCAACCCGGTGGATATTATCGGCGACGCCGATCCGGAGCGATATGTGAAAGCCGTCGAGATTGTGGCCAAAGACACCGCCTCGGATGGTCTGCTTGTGATCCTGACTCCACAGGGAATGACCGACCCAACGGCGGTTGCCGAGGGGCTGAGTCCCTTTGCACGGTTGCGTGGCAAACCCATTCTCGCGAGTTGGATGGGAGGGGCCGCCGTGGCACCCGGCGTGGCGATCCTGCAAAGCGCGGGCGTCCCGACGTTCGCCTATCCGGACGCGGCCGCGCGCGCCTTCCAATCGATGTGGCGCTACAGCGAAAACTTGCGTGTGTTGTATGAAACGCCGGTGGCGATCGATGATACGCGCCCCGCGGATAGCCGCTCACAGGTGGACGGGATCCTGAAGCGCGCCCGCGAACAGAACAGAACGCTTCTAACGGAGGCCGAATCAAAGAGCGTGCTCGCGGCCTATGGTATCCCGACGGTTGAGACGCATATCGCCACTACGGACGAGCATGCAGTCGAACTCGCCGAGCGGATCGGATTTCCCGTCGTATTGAAGCTCCACTCGGAGACGATCACGCACAAGAGCGACGTCGGCGGTGTGCAACTCAATATTCCAGACGCCCCCGGAGTCCGGCACGCATTTCGCGCAATCCGAGATTCTGTCAACGAGAGAGCAGGCCACGGGCATTTTCTTGGAGTCACAGTGCAGCCAATGGTTGACCGTGACGGTTATGAAATTATCCTGGGCAGCTCCGTCGATCCGCAGTTCGGCCCGGTTCTGCTATTTGGGACGGGCGGACGCCTTGTGGAGGTTTTTCAGGATCGAGCGTTGGGTTTTCCTCCGCTGAACACCACCTTGGCACTGCGGTTGATGGAGCGGACTAAGATCTATCGAGCGCTTCAAGGCGTACGTGGCGAGAAACCCGTCGATATGGCCGCGCTTGGGCAATTGCTAGTGAGATTCAGCTTGTTGATTGCAGAGCAGCCCTGGATCAGTGAAATGGACATAAATCCGCTCCTGGTTTCTTCTAAACGGATGATTGCGCTTGATGCCCGTATTGTTCTGCACGGTAGTGAAATTCGAGAGGAGGATCTACCCAAGCTCGCAATCCGCCCTTACCCGGTGCAATATGTTCGGCCGTGGCATGTTGCCGATGGTAGTGAGGTGCTAATTCGGCCCATTTCGCCGGAGGATGAACCACTCATGGTTTCCTTCCATGGAAGTTTGTCGGACCGCAGTGTCTACCTCCGTTATTTTCACATGCTGCCGTTCGAAAGCCGCGTGGCGCATGAGAGGCTGACACGGGTCTGCTTTATTGACTACGACCGCGAGATGGCGCTCGTGGTGGAACGGGGAGACCCGGTAACGGGTCATAAGGAAATCATTGCGGTTGGCAGGCTGACGAAATTGCGCGGAGTCAATACGGCGGAGATCGCTCTCTTAGTAAGCGATCCCTTTCAAGGCCAGGGACTCGGTCAGGAATTGGTACGGCGCCTGCTGGAAGTGGCGCGCGATGAAAAATTGGATGCGGTAGAGGGGCACATCGTTCCGGGGAATCAGGCAATGATACGTATCTTCAGCAGCTTGGGATTCGACATCCAGCAGGCGCCGGAGGATGAGGTAGTCTATGCGTGGTTGTCACTGAAATAGACAAAGGTCCCGGCGCACTGTGGCGTGAGTAACTTTGTTCCGGAGTAAAAGACGTAGAAGTATGAATTCACTCGTGGGGTGTAAATAATGTTTCCGTTTAAACGAATTGCGTTTCCGATCGACTTCTCTGAGCAGTGCGCAGCGGCGGCCCCTTACGTCCGCGAGATGACCGAGCATTTCAATGCGGAGCTTGTTTTGGTTCACGCATTCGAGTCCCCGATTTGGCAGGACCGCGAGGATTTTCGCGAACCGCAGCCTCGGGAAACGGAGTTGAAGAGGCTTCGCGAGTTTGCAACCGAGAAATTTCAGGGACTCCAACTCCAAACTCTTCTCACCGAGGGCGAGCCAGGCACGGCAATCTCTCGCGAGATTCAACGCGCGGGCGCGGATCTTGTTATGCTTCCCACGCATGGACGCGGTACTTTTCGGCGTCTCCTCATCGGGTCGGTAGTATCCAAGCTTCTACACGACCTGGATTGTCCGGTATGGACAGGAGTCCACGCCTCGCTTGCGGAGCACAAGCCTGGCTTGCAGTATCGCTCCATCGTCTGCGCGGTAGGCATGGACGAAGGGGCGCCTGCCCTTGTCAAAGCCGCTGGCGCGTTCGCGGAATCGTACAAAGCAAAACTG
>CAYTVP010000345.1:0-5033 GCA_964441675.1 uncultured Solibacteraceae bacterium
GCTTTCCTCTCCGGCCCCGCGATCGCCGCCTGCCGCGGGCGGGAACTATGCAGAAACCCAGCCAGAGCGTAGTAGTCCGCCGTCGGTACAGGATCGAACTTATGGTCGTGGCAGCGCGAGCAGGCCACCGTAAGCCCGAGAAACGCCTTCGTGGCAACGTCAATCTGATTGTCGATCCGGTCTGCCAGCGCGGCATGAGAGTCAACCGGAGTATTGATGTTCTCGCCGAGCCAATAAAAGCCGGTGGCGATGGTGGACTGGTCTACGCCATCGACAATCCGTTTCCCCGGCAGCAAATCCCCGGCAATATGCTCTTTTACAAAAACATCATAGGGAACATCGTCATTTAAGGCACGAATTACGTAGTCGCGGTATCGCCATGCATTCGGCTTATCGTTATCGAATTCGTGACCGTCCGTTTCCGCAAAGCGAACCAGGTCGAGCCAGTGACGCCCCCAGCGTTCTCCAAATTGCGGTGACGCAAGCAGCGAATCCACCACCTGAACGTGCGACCGCTTGGCGGCAAGATCAGCCGGCCCCGGAGGCAAGCCTGTGATGTCGAACCACATCCTGCGAATTAAAGTTTGGTTGTCTGATGGAGGTGCCGGGCGCAATCCGGCGGCTTCCCGTTTCGCCGCGAGCAGAGAGTCGATCGTTGCCGACGGGCTCACCTCGCGGAGGGGTTGGAAGCTCCAGTGCTTTCTGGCCCGAGCAAGGTCGATCCCCTTGCTGACCGGACTCTTGTCATCGGGACCGTCAGCGGCATAAGCGGCTCCGATGCACAAGAAAGCTATAGTCGTCCGGACCATGTTCTGGACCATGCTCTGATTAACGCTCTGTTATCCATTGTTACAGCTATCGGCTGAGCGGGGCGGCCGGACCTTACGGTGCTTGATCAGGATCACTTCGTTGCCTCGTTCGCTATAGATCAGTTCGTCGACGAGGTTTTTGGCCAGTAGAATGCCGAAGCCGCCTGGGCGTATTCCCCGCTGCTCCCGCACTTCCGCGTGCGCCAACGTACCGTCAGGATGAAAGATGGCCGCATGATCGAGGTTGTGCAAGGAAAATCCTACTCCGGGATCGCGTACATAGAAAACCAGACCGACCTCAGTCGCAATGAAACTGACATAGATCGACATTTGAGGATCGGAACGTCCGCCGTGTTCGATTGCATTAAAAAGGATTTCGCGGAAGGCGGTCGCCAGCTCATCCAGTTCGCCGGGGTCCACATTCGGTGGTACCTCGCGGAAGATTTGCGCCGCCCGGTCTGCCGCCTGGAACTTGCATGCGATTCTCAGTTGGAACCAATTCGGTGCTCCGCTGAGAAGCTCGAGATCGTTTTCCCAATCCTTGGCCGCCAGGGATTGGTCCAGCACTTCGGCAATCCGTGAGGCCGCGAGCGGACGTACAAGCACGGAATACGCGCTCTGGCGCAGAAGACCGGCAACAATCGACGGATCGCGGCCGGAGCTGATCGCCACGACCTTCGTGCGGGGTGATTCGAGATGCAGCCTGCGAAGCAGTTCTACATCGGAAGGATCGGGCGCTTGGATGTCCGCCAGAACGATATCGATATCGATCGTCGAGATGTGCCGAAGCGTATCCTCGATACCGCCCACGTGATACAGCTCTAGCGGGCGCTGCCGGAATGCCGCCGGGAGATTGACGACTACATCATCCTGCGCGTCAACGACGAGCAACCGAACAACTTTGGACCGCGTTTCCTTATCAGCCGGTATGTCCATACCGCCTATGGCGCTTCCACAAGCATTCGCAACAGTCGAGCTCGCCCGGAATCATTATTTCCGATCATGATATCCTTTTGTCGCTAGCTCCTCGCAACGGGTGTAGAAAATCCTTGTCGCTAGCTCCTCGCAATGGGTGTAGAAAAATCCCACGTTTTTACGACGTTGCTGGACGAGCTCCGCAGTGGACGCCGTGACGCCGCCGATCAGCTGATGGCCCTGATGTATAAAGAGTTGCGCAAGCTGGCGGAATACTACATGCAGCAGGAGCGTCCCGGCCACACCCTGCAAGCCACTGCCCTGGTCAACGAAGTCTACGTGGATCTATTCGCGCCCGACAAAAACACAATGGTGTTCGAGGACAAGGAACATTTTTTTGCCACCGCAGCCCGCCAAATGCGCCGAATTCTGGTGGATCACGCGCGGCGAAAGAATGCGAGAATCCGCGGCGGTGACGCTACCACGCTTCCGATGGAAGAGGCCGGCGAGATCGGATTGTTCCGCGGCCGGGAGCTGCAGGCGCTCGACGACGCGCTGACGGCGCTCGAAAAAGAGAACCAGCGGGCTAGCCGCGTAGTGGAGCTCTGCTTTTTCGGCGGACTCACCCAGCGTGAGGCGGCCGATATGCTAAACCTTTCCATTGCAACCGTTCAGCGGGATTGGGAATACGCCCGCGACTACTTATACGGCCAGCTCGCCGCGCAAATGTCATAAATTTCCTGGAAATTTCAGTTGGCGTGATGTTTTAGACCGCTAGTTTGCGCTTGTTCGTTTGAAGGTGACGCACGGAGCTAGCGGAGGGGGCTTCGGCGTTGGTTGTCCTTCGCAGGTTGATCCGCAGCTGGGTCTTTCCTAAGTTTTCGTAGGCGGTCGGGCGGGATCGCTTATGACCTTGAAGACCTCGCGGATCAACCTGACAAAAAATCCTCATTTCCCTCCGCGTTTTCTTATCCATTCTCAAAGCTCAGTGCGGCAAAGCTGACGACGCTCGACGGGTCGATATTCCACTGCTGGTACCGCAGTAAGCTTCCTGAAGCACCGACGGCGCGCAGGAAGGTGTACATCGGCGACGATCCACACCAGCGCAATTCATCGTCCAGCTGCTGCACGCCGTCCCAGAATGCGCGCGAATCGCCTCTGGCCACTGCCTCCAACCGTGAGCGGTCCTTTTCTTCCACTTCGGCGAGATGCCCTGAATTGGCTTCGGCTGCGAAGCGGTCTCCATAGCGTTGCCCAACGTGTGCCATATCGATTCCCAATACCCAGAACAGTTCCGATTTCTTTCGCGCCTGCAACTCGGCCAGCGCCTCGAAAAATCGTCTGACATTCTCGTCGTCTTCCGGAACTCCGTCGCGGCGCGCCTTCGCAAAAGGGCCGCATAAAAGAGGGAGCACCCGGATATCGGGCCCAAACAGATGCTGTAGAAATATGACCTGAAACTCGATGGAATGCTCGATCGCGTGACAATAGTCTTCCATCAAAACGGCACCCGGCGCGGCAGCTTCTAAATGGTCGATCTCGTCGACAACGGCACGAGTCGCGCCATATGGCGTGACGAAAGCCTTACGCGTCAAGCCAAAGCAATCCGGCTCGCCATAATGCGACGTGCCGAGGACGACGAAGATGCGGTCAGCGGCCGAACGGGGGATTGCGCGATAAGCGTCTGCGTAGCTCTCCCATCCACCAAACGGACTGACATGCGGCGCGGCGATTCCGAGCACATCGCTCTTCGGCGTAGCCGGTTCACCGTTGAAGTATCCCTCAAAAACACGGCGCAGCTCTTCACGATTTTCCGGATAACCTCCATTCCCGGCGTGCCTCGGGAGGCGTTCCGGGGAATCTACGAACTCTTTGCGGCGTGCCTCCTTCATTTCACCGAAACGACCGTTGTCGAGAAAGCCTGCTTCATCCAACGTTCCAATGAGGTGCGTCGCAATCTCGCCCGCCTGAAGGTCGCCTGTGATCTGAACCAGATGATGCCGGATATCCAGTTCCGATGATTCCCCATCAAAAAGCTGCAGGGTCGAAATCAGCGCCGGCGGCACGATTAACGATGCGGATGAGTACCCATACGGGTCGCGAATCAAAAGCCCCGGCCGGTCTGGCACCGGCGAAGGCATAAAATCCAGGTCCAGCCGGATCTTGGGCATTGTTCCCTACAATACACTCGAATTATGGAGACACTCAGGAAAAACGCCGAGCCGAAGCTCAGCGAAACGGGGCTTCGAGCAGCTCTGGCAGAACTCCCCGGATGGAGCGTCAAGAACGCAAAGCTTCACCGGGAGTACGAGTTCGCAGACTTTCGACAAGCGATGCGGTTCCTGTCCGATGCGGTTCCCGCGATTGAGGAACTTAACCATCACCCCGAATGGGCAAACGTCTACAACAAGGTCGTAGTGGATCTAACAACCCACGACAGCGGCGGAATCACGGACAAGGATGTCGCACTCGCCAAGACTCTCGAAAGGCTCGCCGGAAATCTTCGCACTAACTAATGAAGTATTTGTTTCTCCTGATTGGGCTGCCGCTCGCAGCCCAGGAACTCCCGCCGGTTTCCCGTGCGATTGAAGATGCCATTGCCACACAGACGATCCCCGGGGCCGTTTGCATTATCGGGCAGATCGTCGGCAAGGAAGACCGCGTATTGCATCGCAAAGCCTACGGCGTCCGTTCGTATGAGAGTGCCCGGGAATCGATGACGATGGATACGATCTTCGATGCTGCCTCGCTTACCAAGGTCGTGGCGACCACGTCGGCAATCGCACGGCTCTATGAGAATGGCGTAATCGCTCTGGATGCTCCGGTAGCGAAATACCTGCCGGGCTATGCATGGAAAGACATCACGATTCGTCACCTGTTGACCCATACTTCCGGACTACGTCCCGACGTGGACCTCGAGCCGGTCTGGAACGGCTATAAAACCGGCGTTCACCTGGCCCTGATCGACAAGCCGCAGGCAAAGCCGGGTGAGCGATTCGTCTACAGCGATATCAATTTCATCCTGCTGGGCGAGATCGTTTCCCGCGTTGCGAAAATGTCGTTGCCGGCGTTCGTGCGCCAGGAAGTCTTCCAACCGCTCGGAATGTCCGATACGTGGTTTCAACCTCCGGCGTCGGTGCACTATCGGATTGCGCCCACCGAGCGGCTGAAAGATACTTCTGCGTCGCTTCGCGGCATCGTGCACGACCCGACCACGCGATACATGGGCGGCATCGCCGGTCACGCCGGGATGTTCACCACCGCCGATGACCTTGCGAAATTTGCGCGCATGATGCTGTCCGGCGGCGG
>CAYTVP010000346.1:0-5026 GCA_964441675.1 uncultured Solibacteraceae bacterium
GCCGGAAGCGTTTACGCCGTCCGACCTCGAAAAGATCGAAGCCCGCATGCGCGAGCTGGCCGCCCAGAACCTGCCGTTCGAGCGAAAAGTCGTCGTCAAAGAAGACGGCCTGAAGCAATACCGCGAGATGGACGAGCCGATGAAGTGCGAGCTCATCGAGGAGCGCGCCGGAGAGACATTCACCGAGTACACACTGGGGCCCCATTTCATCGACTTCTGCCGGGGACCGCACGTTCCCTCGTCGAACAAGCTAAAGGCATTCAAGCTGATGTCGATCGCGGGAGCCTATTGGAAAGGCGATTCGAACAACAAGCAGCTGCAGCGGATCTACGGAACCGCCTGGTTTTCCGACAAAGAGCTGAAAGAGTATCTGGAGCGACTGGAGGAAGCCAAGCGTCGCGATCATCGCAAGTTGGGCGCCGAGCTGGGTTACATCAGCATCCAGGAGCTGGCAGGGCCGGGATTGATCTTCTGGCACGAAAAGGGCGGAATCATCCGCAAAACGCTGGAAGACTGGATGCGCGAGCAGTACCTGGCACGCGGATATTCGCTGGTGTTTACTCCGCAGATTGTCCGGAAGAAGCTATTCGAGGTTTCCGGGCACGAAGGGTTCTATCAGGAGAACATGTTCGACGAGATGGAGCTGGACGACGCCATCTATCGGGCAAAACCGATGAACTGCCCCGGCCACATTCTGATCTACGCGCATGGCCAGAAGAGCTACCGCGACTTGCCGGTACGGCTGGGCGAGTTGGGGATTGTCCATCGCTATGAGAAATCTGGCGTGCTGCACGGCTTGCTTCGCGTGCGGGGATTCTGTCAGGACGATGCGCACATTTTCTGCCGCCGCGACCAGGTGGAGGATGAAATCGTCGCCTGCCTCGACTTTGCGGCACACACCCTGAAGACCTTCGGATTCGACCGGTACGAAGCCGAGCTTTCCACCTGGGATGGCGGAAAGAGCGGCAAGTACGACGGCACGGCAGACCAGTGGGCGATGGGCGAGGACGCGCTCGGTAAGGCTGTGGCCCGCGCCGGCCTCGAAACGGTGACCATTCCCGACGAAGCTGCCTTTTACGGGCCGAAGATCGACATCAAACTGGTAGACGCGATTGGCCGGAAGTGGCAGCTCTCGACCGTACAATTCGATTTCACCTTGCCCAGAAAGTTCGGGATCACCTACATTGGCGAAGACGGGCACAAGCACGAGCCGGTGATGGTGCACCGGGCGTTGTATGGCTCGGTCGAGCGATTCTTCGGCATTTTGCTGGAGCACTATGCCGGAGCGCTGCCGGTGTGGCTGTCGCCGGTACAGGCGGCGGTGCTGCCGATTACGGACAGGCATGCCGCCTATGCCCGCAAGGTGGAATCGCAACTGGCGGCCCAGGGAATACGGGTGACCGTGGATGACCGTCCGGAGAAGGTGAACCTCAAGATCCGCGAAGCTCAGCTTCAGAAGATTCCCTACATGCTTGTGGTTGGCGATCGTGAGGCTGAGGCCGGCACTGTTTCTCTGCGGAACCGCCGGGCCGGCGACCTGGGCGCAAAGCCGCTTGAGGAAGTGGCGGCACTGGTGAAGAAACACATCGACGAGAAAACTCCGGTCGAATAAATGCTTGGGTGGGTCGCCGCGGGACTGGTGGCGGGTGCCTGCGTCTTCTGTGTCCTTAGCTTGATCGCCCTGTGGCGCTACCGGCGGCAGCCGGGTGGGCAATCCAGCGAGCCGGTGACGATCCTGAAGCCCCTGCGCGGCATCGATCTTGGGCTCGAAGAGAATCTGCGCAGCTTCTTCGAGCAGGACTATCCGCGGTTCCAGATTGTTCTCGCGGTGCAGGACGAATCCGATCCGGCGGCGGGGCTGTGCCGGCGTCTGATCGCCGAGTACCCGGGAGTCGATGTGCGGCTGGTGCTTACCGGCGCGCCGCCCGAAGGTTGGAATAACGCCAAATGCTGGCAACTCTACCGGGCGTGGCCGGAACTCGCGCACGACCTGATCGTCATGGCCGATTCGGATATCCGCGTCGCACCTGGTTTTCTACGCCGCCTGGAGTCCGCGTTGGACGTGGCCACCTGCCCATACCGGGCGATCGCCGGAGACAGTTTCTGGTCCCAGACCGAAGCCGCCGGCATGAATACCGACTTCTTTTCCGGCTTGTTAGTTGCGCGCATGCTCGAAGGGGTTCGCTTTGCCGTCGGGCCGACGATGTTTGTGCGGCGGGGCGTAGTAGAGTCGATTGGCGGATGGCCGGAGCTAAGCAATTATCTCGCCGAAGATTTCGTGATCGGCCAGCGCGCGGCGGAAAAAGGGTACCGCGTAGGGCTTTCGCGGGAGATCGTGGAGCATCGCATCGGTGCCGAGCCACTGGGTAAGAACTTTGCTCACCGGTTGCGGTGGCACCGGTCAACACGGCGGTCCCGGCCGGCGGGGTACACGGGTCAGCTTTTCACGCTACCGGTGCCGCTGGCGCTCATATTAGTGCTGATCGCGCCTGCATGGTGGCCGCTTGCGGCGGCGGCAGCGGCGTTGCGCCTTGCCGTTGCTGTGGCTCATCTCGTGGTGCTGAAGGCTCCGCTGGCCATCCATCTCGTCCTGGTGCAGGATCTGCTGGCATTCGTTTTCTGGGTCGCGGGCTTTTTCGGAAATACCGTGGAGTGGCGGGGCCGACGATTTTTGCTCCATCGGGACGGCCGCTTCACTAGAATGAGCGAATGATGAGCTGGTCCGCGATTATCCTCTCCATCGCCCTTCCGGTAGCGGCGCAAGTTCCTGTCTACGACTTGCTGCTGAAGAACGGGCACCTTATCGATCCAAAGAACAAGATCAGCGGCCGTCGCGATATTGCCGTAAAAGACGGGAAAGTCGCAGAAGTGGCCGAGAGCATTCCGGAGGCACGCGCCGAGAAAGTCGTAGACGTAAATGGACTGTATGTCGCGCCAGGACTGGTGGATCTGCACGTGCATGTTTACGCGAGCGCCGCGAACCCCGGCGCTTATTGCGGCGACCTTTCGGTTTTTCCCGACGGCCATACCTTCCGGAACGGCGTGACGACAGCCGTAGACGCGGGCACTTCGGGCTGGAAGAGCTTCGAAGATTTCAAGGCTCGCGTGATCGACAAATCGCGCACGCGCATCCTGTCGATGCTGAACATCATCGGCACCGGAATGTGCGGCGGCAGTACCGTCGAGCAGCAGCCGAGCGACATGGATCCTGCGCAAACGGCGGCAATGATCAAAAAGTATCCGGAGATCATCGTAGGCGTGAAGACTGCGCATTACGCGGGACCGGAATGGATCGCGGTGGATAAGGGGCTGGAGGCGGCCAAGCTAGGCAGCGTGCCGCTGATGGTGGATTTCGGCGCGTTTCGCATCGAGCGGCCGTTCGAGGAGCTGGTGATGGACAAACTGCGGCCCGGCGACATTTACACGCATACCTATCTCGGCGCGGTGCCGATGCTCGACAAGGACAATAAAGTCCGGGAATTCATGTGGCAGGCGCGGAAGCGCGGGGTGATCTTCGATGTCGGCCATGGCGGCGGCAGCTTTGTCTTCTGGCAGGCGGTTCCGGCGATGAAACAGGGCTTTCCGCCGGACTCGATCTCGACCGACCTGCACGTGTCCTCGATGAATGCGGGAATGAAGGGCATGATCAACGTGATGTCGAAATTTCTGAATATGGGCATGTCGGTGGACGATCTTGTTTTGCGCAGTACCTGGAATCCGGCCCGGGAGATTCGCCGCGACGACCTCGGCCACTTGACGGTGGGCGCGGCGGCCGATATCGCCGTTTTGAAAATCACCAAGGGTGAGTACGGATTTGTCGATATCAACGGTGGACGGCTGCGCGGCGATCAAATGCTGACCGCGGAGATCACGCTCAAGGACGGCAAAGTCCAGTGGGATGCAAACGGACTGACACGCGAGGATTGGGACAAGATCGGTGGGCGCTACGGGGCACTGGGCAGTTCGAAGTGGGACGCGACGATCAATGCCACGGTTCGCAGCAGGAAATAGGCGAAAATAGAAGCTGCCTCGCCGGAAGCTTGGCGGAAACCGGCTAGGCCATCGCAACCTATTAAAAATAAATGAACAAGAGTGAATTTCTGACTCACGTGGACAAAATTCTCGAGTTGCCGGAGGGAACGCTCAAAGGCGATGAGAAGCTCGAGGATCTGGAGAATTGGGACTCTGTTTCCATGGTGAGTTTCATCGCGCTGGCCGACGAACAGTACGGCACGCGATTGACGGCCCGTCAGTTCGGAAACTGCGAGACAGTGGACGACCTGGTGAATCTCGCCGCCGGAAAGTAAGGCGGAAACGGGAGAGTCCCGTCACGATATGAGCGGATTCAATAGCTTCGTTCATTGGGTGAAACAGAACGACTCGCCGCTTGCGCGGGGTCTCCGGCGGACGGCGCGGTTCGTTCTATCGCCATCGGCACCCAGAATTCCGTCGTTCACGCGGCCCCTTTTCCGCGGCCTGTACGAACTGCATTTTCTGGTCATACAGTTCGTGCGGCTGCTGATTACGACGTTTTATCGCCATCCGCTGTTTCAGGCGCGGTGCGCGTCTGTGGGCGAGAAACTGGTGATCGAAGGGCTTCCGTTCGTCAACGGGCATGTCGAGATCCACATCGGAAACCGGTGCCGCATCGGGGGTAACGTGATGATCACTTCAGGGGCCGTTTTCGACAATCCGCGCTTTGTCATGGAAGACGAGGTCGAAATCGGCTGGAACAGCTCGATCGTGGTCAACCAGGAAGTGGTGATCGAACAAGGCGCCCGGGTGTCGTTCAATTGCCGCATCGCCGACAACGACGGACATCCGCGCGAGGCCGATCTCAGGGCTGCCAACGAGCGCCCCAGCCCGCGGAGCATACGGCCGGTCCGCATCGGGCGCTACGCATGGATCGGCAATGGAGCGCAGATCATGAAGGGCGTTACGGTAGGCGAGGGCGCCATCATCGGCGCCGAGAGCGTCGTCATCGCGGACGTTCCAGCGTATGCTTTGGCGGTGGGCAATCCGGCGG
>CAYTVP010000347.1:0-5019 GCA_964441675.1 uncultured Solibacteraceae bacterium
CCGGCTTTCCCGACGCTGGCCGAGTCGAACCTGTACCGATCCTGGGGCATGGATGTCATCGGGATGACCAACCTCCAGGAGGCAAAGCTGGCGCGCGAAGCAGAAATCGCTTACACGACAGTTGCCATGGTGACTGACTACGACTGCTGGCATCCCGGCCACGATGCCGTTACCGTAACTGATATTATTCGCGTGCTGAAGCAGAATGCCGAACAGGCTTCCCTGGTGGTGAAAGAAGCAGTCGCCCGAATCGATCCAGGAGCCGAGTACAAGGCTCATTCGGCGCTGAAGAACGCGTTAATGACTGATCCCAAGAAGATTCCTACGGGCACCTACGACAAGCTTGAGCTTCTCATCAGCCGATATATCCCGCGCCCTTGATAATCCGGCTGAAGCCACTCGTTTTTTTCGCGAAGTGGTGGAGCCGCTCTCCGATGTGTTCGAACGTCGTGCGGTCGATGCGTACGCAGAATTGTTTCGCGACGTACCGGGGTGCGACTTTTGGCGGTTTCACCGCATCCGGCAGCCGAAGCGCTGCATCGTCGATGCCACGGATGTCGTGGTGCTATCGCGTATTACGCTGGGAGCCGACATCGCTGTTACCAGCGTGATGCTGGACTGCATCCGGCAGCGCTTCCCAGGGGCGAGAGTCTGGTTCGCCGGCCCTCACAAAAACTTCGCGCTCTTTGAAAATCATCCAGGATTGCGGCATATCGAGTTCCACTATCCGCGAGCCGGTTCCGTCAGGGAACGGATCGCCGCGGCCAGGGCATTGCGCTTGCCGGCGGATGCGCTCGTCATCGATCCGGACTCCCGAATTACTCAACTTGGCTTAGTGCCAATTTGCCTCGAACGCGACTACTACTTTTTCGAATCCCGATCCTACGGCGAAGATACCCGGGACCCGTTGCCCTTGCTGGCGTCCAGATGGTGCAGGGAGGTATTTGGCGTTTCAGAATCGCGGGCGTTTCTGGCTCCACGATCGGACGCGGAAGGCGCTGACGCGGCGGTGAGCCTCGGGACGGGCGGCAATCCGCAGAAGGGTCTTGGCCAAGAATTTGAGCGCGAGTTGCTCACGCGTCTAGCCGCGGCCGGGAGCGTCCTCGTGGACCGCGGCGCGGGCGGCGAGGAGGCCGATCGCGTGAATCGTGCCGCACACGGGCTGAACGTTCGCTTCTGGGATGGCAGTTTTGCAGATTTTGCCTCGGCCATAACCAGATCGACGTCCTACATCGGGTACGATTCGGCCGGGCAGCATGCTGCCGCTGCAAGCGGTGTACCATTGACCGTTTACTTCACCGGAGCGATTAATGAACGTTTCCGGTGGCGTTGGCGACCCTATGGCACCGGTCCGATTCACGTAATCGACGCTACGCCGTAGCCAATGGTCTGACAGGCACACATTGTTACAATGAAAAGATGCGATGCGTTCGCGGTGAGGAGGTGAATTATCTATGGCAGAAGTCGTTCTCCAGGAAGGAGAGACACTCGAAGCCGCTCTTCGCCGTTTTAAGCGCAAGGTCCAGCAGGAAGATATCATCAAGGAAGTCAAGCGACATTCCTTTTATCTGAAGCCGGGCGAGAAAAAGCGTGTAAAGCAGGCTTTGGCCCGCAAGCGCAACCGCAAGAAGCGGCCACGCGATATCGAGTAGTCAGGAAGGGGCGCCGGGGGGAATCCGGCGCCCCTTCGTGTTTCTTTTACGCTGGCGCCGGGCCCTCGTCCGTCGCGCGGCGCAAGGAGAAGTGAATTGTTGCACCCGAGCCGGGTATCCCCTCCGCCCAAATAGCTCCGCCATAACGCTCGACAATCCGCTTGCAAATCGCGAGACCTAGACCGGTGCCGGGATACTCTTCACCATGCAGCCTCGCAAACAGCCGAAAGATTTTCTCGGCGTACCCCTGCTCGAAGCCGATGCCATTGTCCTTGACGGACACTTTCCAATACTGCCCGCTGAGTGCCACCCCGATGTGAATCGTCGGCGGCTCATTCTTCTTGGAATACTTAAGCGCATTGGACAGAACGTTCTGAAAAACGTGCGCCATCTGTCGCGTGTCGCCCTGGACAGAGGGAAGCGGATCGGTTGTGATCCGCGCCTGAGATTCCTGGATTCGCACGCTGAGGACCGACAACGCTTCCGTGAGAGATTCTGACAGATCGGCGACGCCAACCGGGAGCTGCTCCGTGTGCACCGCTCGCGAAAACAGCAACAAATCCTGAATCAGCGCTTCCATCCGGGCAACACCCTGCCTCACAAACGCGCCATACTCCAGCAGTGTTTGATCCTCGCTGTTCATGCGTTTCAGCATCAGGTAGGTGTAGATCCCGACCATTCGCAGCGGCTCCTGCAAGTCGTGACTGGCGACGTAAGCAAACTCTTCAAGCTCCCGATTGATCCGGCGTAATTCTTCCTGATTGGTGCGCTGGTCGGTGATATCGATATTGATCCCAACCATCCGTTCTGCTGCGCCCTCCTCGTCGTAGAAGAACTGTGCCTGCTGGCGCAACCATCGCTGGTTCCCGTCGGGCATCATCACGCGAAATTCATAAATATACTCGGGCTCCCGCCGATCGAGACATGCTTCAATCGCGCTAACCATCGCACCGGCGTCCTCCGCGGCAATACGCTTCATCCAATCCCCAAAGCTTCCTTCGAAGGTGCCCTGCGGCAAGCCGTAGAGTTCCTCGAGCTCGGGACTCCAGATGATTACACCCTCCTTGATCAGCCACTCAAAGCTGCCCGAGCGCGAAGCTTTTTGGGCCAGCCGAAGCCGCCTCTCGCTCGCCCGCAACTCGCGAGATACCCGGGCGCGCTCGATGGATTCCCAGCACCGGCTGGCAACCAGTTCTACCAGTTCCACTTCATCTTCACGCCATTCCCGCGGAGATATTTGATGGACCGCCATAGCGGCCACGAAGCGACCACCTTTCAACAGCGGAACACAAATCACCGACCGGATCCCGGCAAGACGATATGATTCGAGCACATCCCTGGTGCGCGGATCCGTCTCGGAGTCGTTCACAACGTATGGCTCGCCGGAGCGCATAAGCCGCAAGCACTCGATGCCAAATTGCACAAAGGTGTGCCGTCCTACCATGCTTGCGACACCATCGGTATAGTTGCCGGTCAGGTTAAAAGTATTCTCATCGGCTTCCATGTTGGCATATGCACAACGATTTACCGACAGGTGCTGGCTGAGAAGACGCGCCGCCATCAGCGTGATCACCTCGGGCTCGGTTAAAGGCCGTACGGCGTCGTCAAGCCGCACCAAAAATGCGTACTTCTGCTCCAATCTTTTCCGGCTGGTGATGTCCTGAACGAGCGCGATAAAGCCACACACGTCACCACTAGTCGAGACGTCTGGAGTATAGGAAACGCTGATCTCGCGAAGATCGTTGTGCTTATTCAGGAACTGCGATTCGAAGCTGACAGCTTCACCCCGAAGAACTCGCGCAACATACGGCTGCGCGCGGGAGATATGAGGTTCGCGGATAACTGTCTCAAAGCGCTTCCCGATCATGTCCTCCGGCCGCATGCCGAGCCATTCGTAGTACTTCTTATTGACGTGTCGGTAGATGTGCTCCGTATCGACGTAAGCGATCAGCGCGGGCGACTTATCAATTAACAGCTGCAGCTCCCCTAATCGGCGCTGAGTGGCGTCACACGCACCGCCGACGTCCGCAGACCCGGGCGGATTCAATTTCGGTCCGATTTTTAGACGCTCCCTCCTGCGAAATTAAAGAGCAGGCTGAATAGCGCTGACTTACTGCTTGATGGGCGGTTTCTCTTCGAACTCTTCGGGCGGAAGTGCATCCGGGGGTGTATCAAAACTGATCGTTACGTCCGTGCCGAACTTGCGGTACATGCGGAACTCTACTTCATTCTTCACCAGCAGCTTGCCGCTTCGCATCCGCATCTCGGCACGCAATGGCAGCAGAAACTGCTGATTGCTGATCTCCTGATAATCATAATCGAGCTTATTCGAGGCCGCTTGCACCGGAAATGATGCCGGAAGGTCATCTGCTTCGAGCGTGACACGCATCACCTGCAGGCTACTCTTCTCAACAAATACCAGTCCGCGATAGCCGGGCGTATCACTCAACGATTTCTCGTAGAGGATACCCCATTGCGAATATGCGCGCGGTACACGGTACGAGAAGACGTACATGCGCTTGCCGCGCAAAGTCGCCCAGCGCGCCCAACCGAATTCTGCGTGTGACTTTGGCTCGAATACTTGCCGCAAGAGACTGCCAAACTCACCGGTGGACGTGGCGCCGCCCAGCTTGTCGTAGTCGGTGTTCTCATACCGCCCATTGACGAGCATCACCTGCTTTTCTTCCTTGTTCTGAAAGTAGGTAAGCTTCGCTGTAATGGTGTCCGCGGTTGTCCAGAATTCGAGTCCGCTCGGATCGAAAAATCTTCGGGTCACTTGCGCGCAGATAAAATCGGGAAGGCGTTTGTCATACTCCAAGGCGTACTGCCGGACTTTCTCAAGGACCTCTTGCTGCTCCTCGGTTGACGGCGGGGGAATAGTAGGTGCAGGAGCCTTAGCGACCGGCTTTGCGGAGGCAGGCAGCTTTTCCGACAAATCCCGGAGGTCACGAAGCGCATTGATCGTGCGCGGACCCGCGCCGTTTCCGATAAATTCCTCGATCTGCCGGTCGTCCAGCTTTTCTGTGAGCTGGACCTTCTTCAAGTAGTTCGCTACTTTGCCGTCATCGTGACGCAGTTCAATCGAAGAGCGAACGAATATGCCCAGCTGTGCAACCGACATTTTTAATTGCGCAGAAAGCCCAAATGAGAAGAAAAGAAAGATAAGCGCAACGCGGCACAACATAGCTCCTATTTTGACGCAGCCGGAAGGGGAGAAGTTGATGGAAGAAACGCGATGCAGAGAAAAAAAGCAAAAGCCCGGCGCGGGGGCCGGGCTTCATTTAAGTTATCGGGCGACTTCCTACTCTCCCGCGCCATCACAGCGCAGTACCATCGGGGCTGCAGGGCTTAACTTCCGTGTTCGGGA
>CAYTVP010000348.1:0-5000 GCA_964441675.1 uncultured Solibacteraceae bacterium
CCCCTCCGCATTGACGGTTCCCCGCGAAGCCGTCCGGCGGAGGGACAACGATACCGGAGTCTTTGCCGTCGAGAACGGGATTGTCCGTTGGCGGCCTGTGACGCTTGGCATAGCAAGCCTCAGCCGCATTGAAGTTGCGAAAGGTCTTAGCGAGGGAGAGACTGTCGCATTGCTTTCAGACGCCGCCTTATCCGACGGTATGGCGATTACGCCTGTTGTCCGCTAGACCGTACTCCGCTTAGCTTTCGAGGACGCAAACGTCCTTCAGATTCCGGTAGCGCTCGGCATAATCCAGCCCGTAGCCCACCACAAACTCATCGGGAATCTCGAAACCGCGGTAATCCACCGCAACGGGACGCTGCCGCCGGGACGGCTTATCCAGCAGCGCGGCGACTCGTATGCTTCGCGGCCGGCGCTGATTCAGCAGATCCACGAGATAGGACAGCGTCACGCCGGTATCGATGATGTCCTCGACGACAATAATGTTCGCGTCCTCTATCGACAAATCCAGATCCTTCGTCAGACGCACTTCGCCCGAGCTCGATTTCTCTTTCCCGTAACTGGAAATGCCCATAAAATCGCAGCGCGCCGGCCTCGATATCGCGCGGCATAAATCCGCCATGAAAACGAATGCGCCCTTGAGAATGCCAACCAGAACCAGGTCGCCTTCCGGATAATCGCGATCGATCTCCCTGCCCAGTTCCGCGATCCGTGCCTGGATACGATGCGCGGGAACCAGCACACGCAAATTCTCGGGCGGCTCGTTCATGGATACCGCGGAATTTTAGCATTCCCCAACTGGCGGCGCGTTTGGCCGGCTCACCGCCCTGAAAATTCCTGCACGATCTGGAGCCGGCCGGCGTCAAATCTGGCGATGCAGCACCAGATCTTGCTCGCAGCTATCACAGTTCTCGCGCTCACCCCGGCGGCCGCCGAAGAAAGCTTTCGGGAACGCGACTATTTAAATGCAATTCGCGCCGGCGGACACGTTGTTCCGCGATATGACAAGGGCTATCTGATCTATCTCAACCAGCCGAACCACCTCGACGTCCATAGGCCAACTGGAGAACTGGCATTCAACATAGAGATGGAATGTCCAGGTAACGGCGCCTGCTCCGCCGGACCTGTCGCGGCAGACTCCAAGGGAAACATTGCTGTTGGCTTAGCATACTTCTCCGCCAAAGGTCGAACACAGGGTATCCGGATCCTCAGCCCACAAGGTGTCGAGATCCGCTTCCTCGACACCGATCGGTATGTCCCCACAGATTTAGCATTCGACAAACACGACGTCCTCTGGTCCGTAGGCTGGCAGCGCGATCACATCACCGGCGATAGCGAGGAGAAAGCCGCCGACTATCCCATCGTGCGGAAGTTTTCCGCCGATGGCCGATTGGTGAGCCAGTACCTTCCGCGCTCCACGTGGCCTCAACCGAAATCTCGGCCTGCCCAGAGCGGACGCGGGTACTGGCGAATGTACGCCTCCGATGAGAGCATTGGACTTATTGTTCATGACCACTACGCGGACGCCGAGGCCGAGTGGGTCGAATGGGATCTTGAGGGAAGGCTCCTCAGCCGCACAAGGCTCCCGAGAACGGATGGTCGCGCCTTCACTAGCGATGGCCGTTTCTACGGTCAGTTTCGGCAGAAAGACCTCCCGTTTGCAATTCGCGTGCTGGACACATCCACAGGCGAATGGAAAGACGCCCGACTCAACATACCAGCCCACATCGACCGCCAGCGGCTCGCTCTTTTGGGCGCGGACGGTCCCGATCTGGTGTTCACCTGCCAATACGGAAATGTTCGCCTATTGCTGGTCCGCCCGGAGAAAGACTAAAGCATCGCAAGAGCACTCGACGCGTGCCGGCCCTGCCGTAGATACAGCCGTCTGGCTTCGCGTGCGATCTCGAACAGCAGCACCAGAAGAGTGATCGCCAAGCCAATCAGAATGCTGGTGTTAGCGATTTCGACAATGCGCTCCACTGGTACGTCGTTCGAAAACGTCATGCCGGGCTTCGCCGTCACCCATTCTCCGGCGCGCATCAGCGTGACGACCAGAACCAATCTGGCGGTATCCAGCGCGATACGCGCATAGGATTGGGCTTTCGTCCAGTACGGCTTCACGACCCGTACGAGCGCCAGCCCGGCCATTGCTGCCGTCAGCACAAGCATCGGAACGTAGACCTGGCTCCACACCGGCGTGAGATCGAGAAAAGCCGCCAGAGGGCCCATCACCACAAACTTCGTGCGCAGGGCCAGGATCAGCACGATGACCGCGCCGCTGGCCACGAGAAACTCGCACACGCTTTCCGGTCGTGAGATGCGATCTTCGGCGCGGATCAGTTTCGGCAGCTTCCGGGGATCCCAACTGTACTGCAGCTTCATCCGCGACTGGGCAAACTCCAGCGCCGCGAAAGCAGCCGTCGTCCACGCAAACACCATCAATGCCCGGCCCGGATACCCAAAAAGTCCCTGTAACAGACTCTCGACGGCGTTCCCGCCGAGCGCAGCCGCCATCACGCTCAGGATCACCGTCACCGCCAGGGCCGCTGCCAATCCGAGCTTCAAAACAAATGCATAAATCGGAAACAACGCCGGTCCAATCAGCAACTGCCGGGGAGCGTAGCGCCCCGCCACAACGGCCGGATGCCCGTGGCGGCGTAGGATGTCCGACACCTCTTCCTCGGTAAGCGGACGCCCCAGTTGCTCCTCGCTGTCTTCCATCTGCGATGCCAGGTTTTCCGACAGCTCGCGGATAAGATCATCCTGCTGTTTCTGCGGTAAGAAAAATCTAACTGCTTGTAGGTAACGATCGACCAGGTTCATGATGTCCCCCTTGTCTGAATTCTGTCTAACGATGCGCCGATGCTTTCCCACTCGGAAAGCAGTTGTTCCAGCATGCGCGCGCCGCCCTCGGACAGGCGGTAGAACCGCTTGTTCCGCTTCGCTTCTTCCCGCCACTCGCTGACCAGGAGCCCTTGGCTCTCCAGTCGGCGTAGTAGTGGGTAGAGCGTGCTTTCATCCACCGCTAAGCCGCTTTCTTCGAGTAGCTTACGCAGTGTATAGCCATACTGCTCCGTCCGGAGCGCCGCTAGCGCAGCCAGTGTGAGGCATCCGCGGCGAAGCTCCAGGCGAAGATTATCGAAAAGCGCTGCTGTTGGGTCGAGCACCATACTGTTTCATACATACTGTATGATACACAGTGTATGGCGTCAAGTATTTTTTGGAGGACACGGTCTGGCGATTTAAATGCCTAACAGAAAAACAAATGAGCACAATCAACACCAAAGACGGCACCGAGATCTACTTCAAAGACTGGGGAACGGGGCAGCCCGTCATCTTCAGCCACGGCTGGCCTTTATGCTCCGACAGTTGGGAATCCCAGATGTTCCACTTGGCTTCGAACGGTTTCCGCACTATTGCGCACGATCGCCGCGGCCATGGACGATCCAGTCAACCGTGGAATGGCAATGAGATGGACACCTATGCCGATGACCTCGCGGCGCTAATCGACAAGCTCGATTTGAATGACGCCATCCTTGTCGGTTTCTCCACCGGCGGCGGCGAAGTGGCCCGATACATCGGTCGACACGGCACCAGGCGTGTCGCGAAGGTGGCGTTGATCTCCGCCGTTCCGCCATTGATGCTGAAGACGGAGGCGAACCCTGGTGGACTGCCCGTCGACGTTTTCGATGGCTTACGCGCCGGGTCGATCGAGAATCGCTCCCGCCTCTACAAGGAACTGGCAGCGGGGCCATTCTTCGGATTCAACCGTGAAGGCGCGAAGATCTCCCAGGAAACTGTGGATTGGTTCTGGCTGCAGGGGATGATGTCCGGGCACAAGAACGCCTTCGACTGCATCAAGGCTTTCTCAGAAACCGACTTTACGGAAGATCTGAAGAAATTCGATGTTCCAACGCTGATTCTGCACGGCGATGACGATCAGATCGTACCGATCAAAGCTGCCGCTCTTGCCTCCGCCAAGCTGGTTCCCAACGCGATACTCAAGGTCTATCCTGGAGCACCGCACGGCCTTACGGACACCCACAAACAGCAGTTGAACGCTGACCTGCTCGACTTCTGTCGATCGTAGGGAGAAAATACGCCCATGTTGACGGCTGCGATCCTTGCCTTCGCGTTCATCGCTCAGGAAGCTCCTCCGCTTCCCGCCGGAGTTCAGGTCGAGCGCGATACCGCGTATGCCGAGCCGAAGAATCAGCGGCAGATGCTCGACATCTATAAGCCCGCAGCGGGAACGGGTCTACCCGTCGTGATCTGGATCCACGGCGGCGGCTGGCAGACAGGTGACAAATCAGGCGTCGCCGCGAAGCCGGCTGCTTTTGTGGGAAAAGGTCTCGTGTTCGTTGCCGTCAACTATCGCTTCGTGCCACACGTAAAAATGGACGCGATCATCGCCGACATCGCGAAGACGGTTCGCTGGGTGCACGACAACATCGGTACGCGGGGCGGCGATCCGAACCGGATCTTCCTCATGGGCCACTCCGCTGGCGCGCAGCTTGCCGCGCTCGTCTCGATTGACGACCGCTACCTCAAGCGGGAAGGCTTATCACTCGCGATACTCAAAGGCTGTGTGCCGGTTGACGGCGACACGTACGATATCCCGCTACAAGTCGCCACGGCCGCCGCCCGCCGGAAAAACCTGGGTCAGCCGGACCCGAAGTTCGGGCATCCGGAGAAATTCGGTCCTCCCGATCGCCAGCATGATTTCTCTGCTGTTCGCCACATCGAGCGCGGCAAAAAAATCCCGCCGTTCCTCATTCTGCACGTCGCCGATCACACCGATACCACCGCGCAAGCGCACCGTCTATGGAGTGAGCTTCAGGAAGCGGGAGTGGCGGCCAAAATCTACGGTGCCGCGGACACCGATCATCAAAAACTCGACCGCAATCTCGGCACGCCTGGCGATCCGTCAACTGCCGAGCTCTTCGCGTTCGTCGATGCCCAGATACGCAAGTAGTCCGATCTCTACTTCATAACCGACA
>CAYTVP010000349.1:0-4969 GCA_964441675.1 uncultured Solibacteraceae bacterium
TCTCGATTACCGCAGGCCAGATTCTGTTGGGCGCGGGACTTGGGGTTCTGCTCACCCGGCGGGATCTCTGGCGGGCTCCGCCTGTGTTGGTCCCACTGGGCCTTTTCGTCGCCTGGACCGTCATCGCAAAGGTCTACGGGCAAGGCTGGCTGACGCCCAGCAGCCAGCTTCGAAAGTTCTTCGTCTACCTGGTTCTATTCCTCGTATTTTGTGCGGTGCGAAGCGCGGTTCGCGCCCGATGGCTGCTTGGCTCAATTGCCTTGGCCGCGTTCGTGCCCGCCCTTTGGAGCTTTGCGCAGTTCACTGGCAAGGTGATGGAGGCACGGCGGCTGGGAGTTCCGTTTTATCAGTTGTATCTTGGCGATCGAACCACCGGGTTCATGAGCCATTGGATGACTTTCTCCGCCGAGATGCTGGTGGCGTTGACGATTGCCGCGGCGTTTCTGCTGTTTGCCCCGGCCCTACGACGAGAGCGCGGATTGGGGATCGTCATATTGGCCGCAACCGCCCTGGCGCTGGCGTTAAACCAGACGAGAGGCGTCTGGATCGCGGCGGTGATGTCGATTGTCTACCTGGTGGCGGTCTGGAAACCGAAATGGCTGATATCCCTCCCCCTGATCGGAGCGGGACTCTTCGTGGTCTCTCCGGGGGCCATCCAGCAGCGGTTGATATCCATCGTTCAACCCGGCGCTGAAGATTCCAATCAGCATCGCTATGTAACCTGGCGGACAGGAATCGCCATGATTGAAGCGAATCCGCTGTTCGGCGTTGGACCCGATCGGGTGGAGACACTGTTCCTCGAATATGTTCCGGGTGATATCCGCAGGCCGCTTCCCGAGGGTTGGTACGGCCATCTTCACAACGTCTACCTGCAGATCGCAGCTGAGCGTGGAATTCCGGGCTTGCTGCTGCTGCTGTGTCTGATCGGAAAGTTCGTGTGGGATTGGGTATCGGCGCTCAGACAACTTCCACCGGGCCGCTCCGACCAGAAGTTTGTCCTGCATGCCGCGATGGGCGTACTGATCGGGATGATGTTCGGCGGGATCTTCGAATACAATCTGGGAAACAGCGAGCCGCTGCACCTGTTTCTGGCTGTTTCCGGTACCGGTTACGCAGCAGTCTACGTCAACAAGGCTTCTTCGCTCAGCGATTGTTCCCAGCCGGCGAGCGTTTGAGCCGCCTGCTCAAGTTCTTCTTCCGTCAGAGTGATCAAAGTCTTGTCCATGTCCTGCCACGTTTGGATCATCATCTGCAAATGGATGGCGGCGAGTTTCATGCACCAGGGATCCGACAGCGGGCGATCGTGCTTCTTCGATGCAGCCAGAAGCATGGAGTGCGGAAGAGCGATTACCTTGTCGACCACTTGATCCGCGGACAGGAGATGCCACTTCACGTCGACTGCATCGGCGTGCCGGATAGAGATGGCCGTCTGCTGCCAGAGAAATTCCACCTGCCAGATACGCTCGAACGGGTCGATCACCTCGAAGTGGCGGAAATTGTGGATCATCGCTGCTATTCTAGCGTGCGGCCTTAGAAGTTCGCAGCGGGCAGACGGATCAGCGATAAGAACTCATCCCGCGTCGCCTTACTGGTTCTAAAGGCTCCCAGCATGGAGCTGGTGGCAGCGGAGGAATGCTGCTTCTCAACGCCCCGCATCATCATGCAAAAATGCTTTGCCTCCGCAACGACGCCAACTCCGCGGGCATCCAGCACTTCGGTCAATGCTTCGGCTACCTGCTGCGTCAATCGCTCCTGCACCTGCAGCCGGCGAGCATACATATCCACGATTCGCGCGATCTTCGAAAGGCCCAGCACTTTTCCTTTCGGCAGATACGCCACATGAATCCGGCCATAAAACGGCAAGATATGATGCTCGCAAAGGGAATAAAACTCAACGTCCTTCACAACCACCATCTCGTCGTAATCCACGTCGAACAACGCCCCGTTGACGATGTCCTCAAGTTTCTCGTAGTAACCCGTTGTGAGAAATCGAAGCGCTTTCTCAGCTCGCGCCGGAGTCCGGGCCAGCCCGTTGCGGGAAGGATCTTCTCCCAGTTCCTGAAGGATTTCGGCGTAATGTCCGGCAATCGTCCCCGGCTGCGGGTCGGCATTCAGACCGCGCTTAGGGCGGGAGTCCGCCAGCTTAACGACAGATTTAGAAGCTCTCATGGTGTGCCTGATATCTCAAAAAAGTTGTTGCGTGTTTCAATGATGCGAATGCGATGCAGGCTCGGCAAGGCCTCATCCCAAGCTATCCGCAGCCATTTGCGGATCACTTCCGCCAGATTCTCGGTTGTGGGCACAAGGTGTTCAAACTCGGGAACTTCGGAATTGAGATCGTGCTGGTCCAGGCGTTCGATCACCGATCCCGTTACCACACGATCGAGAAGGCCGATATCCGCAGCCAGGCCGGAGGCCGGATCGAGCGGACCGGCGACTGTCACCTCGAGCGCGTAATTGTGCCCGTGTCCGTGCGGATTATTGCACTTGCCGAACGTGGCCGCATTTTCCTCCGGAGTGAGCTTTGGCGTGTTCAGCCAGTGGGAGGATGAGAAACGGTATCGCCGTGTTACCAGGATCAATTCGTGTTCCCCGCGTACTCGATAAACAGATCCTCGGTCTCATGGAGGCGCACCAATACCAGCTTGGCGCGCGTACCGTGGAACTCCGGCGCCAGCCGGTTCCAGATCTCGACCGCAATATTCTCGGCAGTCGGGACAACACGATCGAACGGCGAAACTTCCTTGTTCAGATGCCGGTGATCGAACGGGTCCACAACCCTGCGTTTTAGAATCTCCTTCACTTCCTTCAGATCGATAATCATGCCGGTAACGTCATCCGGCTCCCCTTCGAGGACTACCTCAAGAACATAATTGTGTCCGTGTCCGTTGGGGTTGGACGCGCTGCCATAGAGACGCTGGTTTTCTTCGTCGCTCAAACTCGGATTTCGAACCACATGCGATGACGAAAAGTCCACCCGGCGGATAATCCTCATATAACCATTCTCTTCGATGCGTCTCGACTCGCGAGGGATACAATCGACTATGGATGCGTCTGGACCGTGTATTGAAGGCTTCGATGGCCGTATTGCTGGCGGGGCTAGCCGTGGTGATCGCAAGCGTGATCGAGGAGCCCAGGGTCAACGTCGGCGATAAAGCTCCCAACTTCACTGTCACTTCCCTGACTGGAAAAACCCTGACGCGCGGCAGTTTCGGCGGCAAGTTGCTGGTTTTGAATTTCTGGGCCACGTGGTGCCCGCCGTGCGTGGCGGAGATGCCGTCGCTAAACGAATTCCATCGTCAGCTTCAGGGCGACGGCGTGGTCGTCGTGGCTGTCAGCGTGGACAAAAACGAGAAAGCTGTTCACGACTTTGTCCAGCGGTTTGGCTTGGAATTTGAAATTGCCCTCGATCCTACCGCCGATATTCCAGCCTCTTACGGCACTTACCAGTATCCGGAAACCTACATCATCGATTCGCAGGGCCGTGTTATCGAGAAGCTGATTGCCGAGCAGAATTGGGCCGATCCGCAGATCATTCAGCGTGTGAAAAAGTACCTGTGAGCGTAACGGGCGGAATTCGCAGCGAAATCGAGTCGATTGTCGGAGCAAACGCGATCCTCGATCAGCCGCACGACTTGACGATGTATGAATACGACGGCGGCGTGGACAAAGCGCGGCCCGACATCGTCGTCTTCCCGCAGAACACAGAGCAGGTGGCGGCACTCGTAAAACTGGCGCGGAAACATAGTTTGCCGTTCGTAGGGCGCGGCGCGGGCACCGGCCTTTCCGGCGGCGTCATCCCGCGGGCAGGAGGCATCATGGTGAGCTTCGCCCGGATGAATCGCATTCTCGAGATCGATCTTGCGAACGAGCGTTGCGTGGTCCAGCCGGGCGTCGTCAACCTGGATGTGACAGTGGCAGTGCAGTCGCAGAGTTACTTCTATGCGCCGGATCCGTCGAGCCAGCGCGCGTGCACCATCGGTGGGAACGTGGCCGAGAATGCAGGCGGCCCGCACACGCTGGCATATGGCGTCACGACCAATCATGTTCTGGGCCTCGAACTTGTTTTACCTGATGGGGAGATCATCGAAACCGGTGGGAAAGCCACCGACCTTCCCGGCTACGATCTGACCGGCCTGTTCACCGGCTCGGAAGGCACGATGGGCCTGGTGACGAAGATCATCCTGCGGCTGATGCGAGCACCGGAGCTGGTGAAAACGCTTCTGGCAATTTACGATCGGCCGGAGGATGCCGGCGCTACCGTCAGCGAGTTGACCGCCCGCGCGATCACACCGGTGGCCGTTGAAATGTTGGATGGACCGATGCTCCGGATGGTGGAAGAAGCCACGCACGCCGGATACCCGATGGATGCCGCCGCGGTGCTGCTAATCGAACTCGAAGGTCTCCGGGAAGCGGTTGAGGAGCAGGTGGCGCAGGTGGAGGAGGTCTGCCGCGTATGCCGCGCCCGCGAGTTCCGCATCGCGCGTTCGGCCGAGGAGCGCGATCTGCTCTGGAAGGGGCGCAAGAATGCATTCGGCGCCGTCGGCCGCATGAGCCCGTTCTATTACGTGCAAGACGGCGTGGTGCCGCGGACGCGAATCGCGGAGACCTTGAAGGAAATCGGGCGCATCGGCGAGCGGCATGGCCTTCAGATCTCAAACATCTTCCATGCCGGCGACGGCAACATGCACCCCATTATCCTTTTCGATGCGCGAATTCCAGGTCAGCTGGCTTCCGCTCAGAAAGCCGGCGAGGAAATACTCGAATTCTGCATCTCCGTCGGCGGATCGATCACCGGGGAGCACGGTGTCGGTATGGAAAAGATGGAGCTGATGGCATTCCAGTTTCCCGATGAGACGCTCGATCTGATCGGCCGCTTCAAGTCACTGTTCGATCCCGACTGCCGTCTCAATCCTGGCAAAGTACTTCCCACCGGGCGCGGATGCCTCGAGATTCGTCAAAAGCCGCT
>CAYTVP010000350.1:0-4960 GCA_964441675.1 uncultured Solibacteraceae bacterium
CTACATCCGCTACGAATACTCCATCCGGGTGAACGCGGCGCATCGAAAAGGTTTCGTCTGCGACAATCAAATCCACTCGTTCGGCGCCTGGCAGGAATACCCGGATCTCCGGTCCAGCTTCGGTGGCATGCGGCCCCAGTACAGAAAACGGGTCGGGATGATATCCGCCGGCGATTGCGTCGATGTCGTGGTCGAGCACTGTCGTAATTATAGGGGTGGGCTCATGAACAACTCATTTGCAGAGTTACATCTTCACCTCGAAGGAGCGATTTCACCAGAAACGCTGGCCAAGCTGGATCCCACGATTACCGCTGCGGAAGCACGGGCCCGGTTCGTCTATCAGGACTTTGCCGGATTCATTGAAGCGTACAAATGGCTGGTGATGCGGCTGCGCGAACCGGAACACTTTGCGCTGGCTGCCTCAGAGCTGCGCCGGGAGTTGGCGGCCCAGCGTATCGAGTACGCGGAGGTGAACGTCTCTGTTGGGGTGATGTTGTGGCGAAATCAGGACGCACGCGCGATCATCCGGGCCATCCGGCAGGAACTCGACGGCTGGCCGCTGATCTTTGATGCAGTGCGGCAGCACGGCGGTACCCCGGCGCGTGAAGTTGCGGAGTTGGCGGCGGAGTTTGGTGCGGCGTTCGGAATCGGCGGAGATGAATCCCGCTACCCCTGGGAGGATTTCCGCGATGCCATCGCGATCCAGCCGGCAAAGTTCTTTCCACATGCCGGTGAAACAACGAATGCCAAAAATGTTTGGGATGCACTTGAGGCCGGCGCGCGCCGCATTGGGCACGGCATTCGCGCCATCGAAGATCCGGACCTTTGCCGTGAACTCCGCCACCGCCAGGTTCCGCTCGAAATCTGTATCTCTTCGAATGTGGCCACGGGAGCCGTAGCCTCCATTGCCGATCATCCCGTGCGGCGGTTATACGATCTCGGCGTTCCGATAGTGCTCAGCACCGACGACCCGGCGATGTTTCACACAACGCTCGCTCGCGAGTATGAACTCGCTCGGAGTCACTTCGGCTTCAGCGACGCTGAGCTTGAAGAGATCCGTCAGAACTCATTCCAATACGCGATCGCGCGCTGAAGACGGCGCGCGTCGTCCGGCGAGTACCCGCCGTGCTTGCGAATATCCCCGCGAGCGCCAAGCATCCGGCGGTAGCGCCCGAAATACTCCTCAATGTCTCCACCGTATTGGAAACTGTACATGATGTCGTCAAATTTCGCCGTGTGACCGAGGCCGAGCGCGTGGCCGGATTCATGCAAACAGGTGAGATAAACGATGGTGTCCCGGAGAAGATGATCGGCGGACTGAGTCACTGTCGGCCGCAGATAGATCTCGGCTCCCCGCTTTCCCGCGACGTCGATCTGGCGCGCCTCGCCATATAATCCGCCGCGATTACCGGCCCAATAGAATCGCAGCCGGGCGGATTTTTCGTCTGCTGTACGCCGGAAAACAAGCTGTCCATTCGACGCGCGCGCCCAGGCGTCTAGTGCCCACTCGGCAAGCTCCGCATCGCCCTCGACACATCCTGTTTCAGCAGGATTGCGGCAGGGCTCAATCCACCAAGTCCAGGAAACCGCGGCGAGCGCCAGCCAAAGCATGTGTCTATCGTCGTGCTGCGCTGCGAAGCTCTGCCAGGCTACGCTCCAGTTCAGCGAGCCGCGCCTTCAAATCGTCAATTTCCTGGCCAGCCGGATCGGGAAGCCGGCCGTGCTCCAAATCGTGCTCAGCTGGATGCTCTGCCCACAAGCGCACCACTCTGCCGGGAATCCCAACTACCGTCGATCCCTCCGGAACGCTTTTGACCACAACCGAGCCGGCGCCGACCTTCGCGTTGTCCCCAATGGTAATGGCGCCAAGGATCTTTGCACCCGTGCCGATCACCACCTTGTTTCCGATGGTGGGATGCCGTTTTCCCTTGTCCTTGCCCGTGCCCCCCAGCGTCACACCCTGGTAAATCAGAACATCATCGCCAATTTCGGTGGTTTCACCGATCACTACGCCCGAGCCATGGTCGATAAAAAACCGGCGTCCGATCTTGGCACCAGGATGGATCTCGATACCGGTTAGCGCCCGGCTGAACTGCGAAATCAGACGTGCCGGAAGATTCAGCCCCCAACGATTGAACTTATGAGCCAGACGGTGAAGTAGAACGGCATGGACCCCGGGGTAACAAGTGAGGATCTCGAGAACGCTTTTTGCTGCAGGATCTTCCCGAAAGACCGTGTCGATCTGTTCGCGAATGGCGCGGATCATTGCTTCGTTGGATTATCTCACCCCGGCTAACGATTCCGGATTGCTATTCTCAAAGTAAGATGCCGGAAGGTTATTGGCCCATCTTTCTATTTTTGGTTGTCTCGGTCCTGTTTCCCGTTGTCACTCTCATCGCGGCGAAGTTGATCCGTCCATCCAAGCACGAGGCGGCCAAACTGGAGGCATACGAGTGCGGAATCGAAGCAGAGGGCTCGGCACGAGGCCGCTATTCCGTGCGTTTTTATGTGATTGCCATCCTCTTTGTCATTTTCGACGTGGAAACCATCTTCCTCTATCCCTGGGCCGTGCGATATCACCAACTGGGCTGGTTCGGGGTTGCCGAGGCAACCGTCTTCCTGATCATTCTGATTGCGGGCTATGTTTGGGCGTATCGCAAAGGCGCCTTTAAGTGGGCGTGACAGAAAGACTCTACTATTCCGATAGTTATTTAGATAAATTCACAGCCCACATCATGGAAACGCGCGAGGGTGGGCTCCGGGTGTATCTCGACCGGACTGCGTTTTACCCCGCATCCGGCGGGCAACCATCGGACCGTGGAGAGTTAGGCGGCGCGGCAGTAGTCGATGTTATCGACGAAGGCGAGCGGATTCTGCACATCCTGGAATCGCCCGTTCAACCCGGCGCCGTCGAGGGTCTCGTTCATTGGCCACGCCGATTTGACTACATGCAACAACATACGGGCCAGCACCTGCTCTCGGCAGTTTTCGACAACTGTTTCGAACTGCCCACGGTCAGCGTGCATCTTGGCGAACAAGCCTCGACGATCGACCTGAAGACCCGGGAGATCGCGCCCGATGTGTTGGACGAAGCCGAAGCCATTGCCAATCGGGAAGTAACGCGCAACCGTCCGGTGACGGTGTCGTTTGAAGACGCCGATGAAGCCTCCGGCCTCCGTAAGGCCTCGGACCGGGTGGGTACGCTGCGTGTCATCACTATCGATGGCTACGACCGCAGCGCCTGCGGCGGGACACATGTACGCGCAACCGGAGAGATCGGCCCAATCCTGATCCGGCGTACGGAAAAAGTTCGGGATACGATTCGTGTGGAATTCATTTGCGGGACACGAGCGATTGAAGCTATCCAGCGGGACAGCAAGACGTTCAAGCAGCAACTGACCGAAGCGAAAGAGCGGGCGGCAGCGCTCGACAAGGGACGGCGAAAGCTGGAAGCCGAGTTGAGCGCCTACCGGGGGCGCGAGCTGTATGAGGCAACTCCGCCAGGACCGGACGGGATCCATCGCGTGTTGCGCCGGTTGCCCGCGATCGATGACGCGGCGCGAGCTGAGGCGCAGGCGTTCGCCGCGCGCGGCCCCGCGATGTACTTGGCTATTGCCGGCAACTCAGTGTTCCTTGCCGTTTCTCCGGAGACCAATCGGAACGCCGGGGCAATCATGAAGCAGGTTGCCGAGAGAGGGGGCGGCTCAGCGGTTTCGGCACAGGGAACTGTCGCCGATGCGGAAGCCGCCATTCACGCGATCCTCGGTCCTGAGTTCCGTTAGTGAAGAGGGGCTATTGATATCAAGGCCAGCCCCACTGCAAACAGCCCCAGCATGAGGTAGATGTATAGCATCGCCTGCTTACCGGCATCGGCGAATTCCCGCCATAACAACAGACCCCACAGCACGCTGATCATCGTGGCACCTTGGCCTAACGCGTAGCTTACGGCCGGACCGATCTGCGCCGGACCTGTGGCGAAGCCGGCCACGAAGTTGAACACGGCCCCCGCGCCCCAGGTCAATCCTCCGGCCAGACCGAGAAAATGTTGCCCCAGTGTTCCTTTAAAATACCCGCCAAAACCTGCCGGTTCGCCGTAGACCGGAAGATTTAAGAAGTACAGGTTGTACACAAAAGTCGAAACAAACACACCAACCGCAAACATCACGGTGATAGTGTAGGGGCCGAGGCCGATTTCGCTTCCCGCTGCTTTCGAGCGGATTACCAGCGGATAGAACATTCCCATCAAAACGCCGCTAATGACGCTGACAGCGATGCCTTTGAAGGTACTCGACGGTACCTGTTTCCGCTGATTTCCCGTCTGGCCGGCGACCTCGTGGGCAGCCTTCGCCCGGTATGCCATCGCGTCGAATACGATCGCAACCAACACCAGCAGAACACCAGCAGCGATCAAATACGGATTGCCCGTTTGCTGCATCAGGTAGTTGACGAAGGTGCCGATAATCAACGCCAAGCCGATCGCAATCGGAAATGCTACCGACATTCCGGCAATTCCGATGGCAGCCACCAGCAGCATATTGGCAAGATTAAATACGCAGCCGCCCAGCACGGCCCAAGCCATTTGGCGCTTTCCGGCAATCATCAGATTGTCGAAGAAACTCAGCTCGTCGCCCATCGAGCCGAAAGTTAGCGCGGCGGCAACACTGATTAACAAAACTCCAAAAGAGAAATCGAAGTAGTAATGCTCAAAACGCCACTTTGAACCTGCCAGCTTCAGCGTGTTTGCCCAGCTTCCCCAACAGACCATAGAGAGAATGCTGAGGAGCAAAGTTATTTCGTAAGTGGTTGGTAAGATCACAAGGGAATTTCCACGGCTTGAGCGGCCTGGTACAAGGGTTTACTAATGATCGTCTGGATATAATAACCCGAGCCGAGGACCGCAAACGAGGTTCAGTAGTACTAGGGGGAACTCGATTCCGCGAGCGGGATCCGTACTTGAGCA
>CAYTVP010000351.1:0-4954 GCA_964441675.1 uncultured Solibacteraceae bacterium
CCGCCTATGCGGAGGAGCATGGTTTTGTTGGCGTAGTAGTGGCGTTGGGGCTGTATTTTCTGCTCTTGCTGCAGATTATCCAAAACGCGCAAATGGCGTCGGACCGGGCCGGCCTGTATATTTGCATGTGCGTCGGCGCTTTATTGTTGTTTCATATATTAGTCAACGTCGGAATGGTAGTGGGACGAATGCCGGTAACCGGTATTCCGCTGCCGTTGATGAGCTCCGGCGGATCGAGTTTGCTTTCAGCGTTCATCATGCTGGGGCTGGTACAAAGTGTTCGGCTCCGGCGGTTTGTTAACTGAGTTTTTAAATTTCGGACGGTCCGGCCGATGCGGCGCGGTGTCGCGCTTCCGGCTGGGGGAGTGGATCGGAAGTTATTGTCCGGATTGCGCGATGTGCCGCCTGCTTTTTCCGCGCAAATTCCGGCGACAGCGGGAATAGTCCATCTCTTTGGCGCCGTGTGCGCCGGATCGCCCTTCAGGAGTATTGCCGGATGGGCAAAGAGTTAATTGTTTCGAGCGACCCTCATGAAACGAAGGTTGCTGTCCTCGAGGATGGCCAACTTGTCGAGGTTTATTTTCAGCGGGCCAATGAATATTCGTTGGCCGGATCGATTCACAAAGGACGGGTGACCCGCGTTCTGCCCGGTATGCAGTCGGCATTCGTCGACCTGGGGCTTGAGCGGGACACCTTTTTATACGTTTCCGACTTTACCGAGGAGAGCGGCGAAGATTTCGATCGTGTGCCGGAACGCCGTCCCCCTGCGGGCGGAGCCTCGCACGCTGAAAACGGCGCGCCGGTTGAGGCGGTATCCGAGGCTATATCTGCCGTGCCGGCGGGAGAAGCAAGTGCCTCCGAGAACGGCAATCGTGAAAACCGCGAAGGACGGCGTTTCGATAACGACCGGCGCGGCGGGCGGCGCCGCCGCCGTCGTGGCGGTGGCGGTCGTTTCCCGGAGTCCAAGTTCGCCGACTCGTCCGCCGAGGAGTCTCCGGCCGAGGCTCCGGAGGAGGAATCCGTCGATACGTTTTCCGAGGAGCAGGAGCCGATTCTGCTGCCGGGCGAATCCTTACGGAAGTATCGCGGAGGCCCTGCCGCCGCTACGGAAAGCAGCGAAGAGATTGCCGAATCGATAGACGACTCCGAAGCCGACGAAACGCTCGAAGTGGAGACGGTCGAGAGCGACTTCACCGAAGAGGACGAGATAGAGCCGCGTATCGATTTGTTCGCTGCTGTTCCCGAGCCGGATGCGCCCATCCATACCGGGGTAGCCGGTCGAGCTGAGGAAGAGGCGGCTGGTGTCGAGGAACCAGCGGACTCCGAGGTGGATTCGGTTGATACCGCAGCCGCTGAGACCCTGGAAGAAGTTTCTGAAGAGGACGTACCCTCGCCGGAGCCGGTCGATGAAGAACCGCCGGCCGATGAGCACATCGATGAACCGGATGGCGGCGAGGCCAGCCGTGACTTGCCCGGCTCCGATGAGCCCGTTCTGGACGAGCCCAATCCGGATGAAGGCGAGGCGGATGAAAAGGATTCGGCTGAAGCCCCGGCCCAAACGGCACAGATTCGCGAGCAGTCCTCGCGGTTCTTGCAGCAGCGGCCCGGCAGGCGGCGCAGGCGCGGGCGCGGGCGCGACGACCGCGGCGAACGTCCCGAAGAGCCGCGATCGGCGGAATCCCGCCCGGAACAACAGCGTCAGCCGGAACAACAGCGTCAGCCGCAGCGGCGTGAGGACGATCGCCAGGACCGGCAGGATCGCCCGCAGCAGCAGCTGATTACCGATCTGCTGAAGGAAGGCCAGGAGATTCTGGTTCAGATCGCAAAGGAGCCTCTTGGGCAGAAGGGCGCGCGCATCACCTCCCACATTGCTCTCCCGGGACGATACTGCGTTTTCATGCCGACGGTGGAACACACCGGCGTCTCCCGCAAGATTGCCAGCGACGAGGAACGTCAGCGCTTGAAGCGAATCCTGCAGTCACACAAAAAGGGAATGGTGGGTGGCTTTATTATCCGCACCGCGGGCGAAGGAAAGTCGGAAACCGAGCTTGCGGCCGATATGCGGTACCTCTACGACCTTTGGCTGGATATCCGCCAGAAGGCTGAGAAGCGCCGCGCACCCGCGGTGATTTATCACGATCTCGACATCGTGGAGCGGACGCTTCGCGATCAGCTTTCGGACGACTTTAAGGCGATCTGGTGCGATAGCGAGGAAAAGTACGAGTCGCTGCTGAATTTTGTTCAGCGCGTGCAGCCTTCGCTTGTCAGCCGGGTGAAGATGTATACGCGCAGCGGCCCGATCTTCGATGCATTCAGCGTCACGGCCGAACTGGAAAAGGCGCTCCATCCGAAGGTCTGGCTGAAATCCGGCGGCTATATCGTCATCAATCAGACCGAGGCGCTGGTTGCCATCGATATCAACACCGGTAAGTTCGTCGGAAAGTCGAACCGGCTGGAAGACACGATTGTCCGGATTAATACCGAAGCAGTAAGGGAAATCGTGCGGCAGATCCGGTTGCGCGATCTGGGCGGAATTATTGTCATCGACTTCATCGACATGGACGAGCGCAAGAACCGTCAAAAGGTTATGCAGGCGCTTGAAGAAGCGATGCGGGCCGATCGCGCTCCGTACAAAATCCTGCAGTTTAATGATTTCGGCCTCGTGGCGATCACTCGCAAGCGAGTGAAGCAGTCGCTGGAGCGTACGTTGTGCCAGCCCTGCCCGCATTGCGAGGGCTCGGGCTATATCAAGAGCGTTTCGACAATCGTCAGCGAGATTCTGGTGGAAGCGCGAAAGGTCGCCTCGGTGATCGACGGCAAGGAGGCGGTGCTTCGCGTGAATCCCGATGTGGCGAAGGTACTTCAGTCGACCAGCAATACGTATCTCGAAGAGCTGGAGGGAATTTTGAAACGCCCGGTGGCTGTCGTTGCCGATGGGTTGCTGCACCACGAGAAGTTCGATTTGTCGTGATTCGATTGATGGTAGCCCTGGCGTTCACAGCCGGGTTACTCCCGGCGGAGGTCGTCCCGGAAATCCGTGTGCGCTCCGAGCTTGCGGAGCGCGAGCCGGCGAGAGAGATTCTTTCGCCGGCCGTTCCCCGCAACGGGTGGTCCACATTTCAGATCACGATTCTGGGTGAGCCGGGCACGCCGTTCCACCTCCATGTGGGGCAGAATCCCGAAGACTTTGTTCCGATAAAGCTGTATCTGAACGGGAATCCGGTGGACCTTCCCCTTGAGGATGAGATTCCGGCAAAGACAAGTTCCCTGACCGTGTTGCTGGATGTTTGGGTGCCCCGGGAAACCGAAGTCCGCCGATTCAAGCTGGAGCCACAAGTCTTCTTTCCGAAGATGGGTTGGATCGTTTATCCAATGGAAGTTCGAGTAGTCGAGGCGAGCGTTCCCGAACCGGCTCAGCCCGTTCAGGCGACCGCTCCCACTCGATCCAAGCCCGGTGATCTTGCGCGAAATATCCTGTGCGGAAGGTCCGAGCGGCTCAGCCGAAATCTGGCACAGGATCAACGGCTGACCAAGGTTCTGCCGGCCGAGGCGGTCGAGCGGCGGCTGCTGCGGGCGCTCGGAGCAGCAGACGCGAAGACGTGGTGCGCTGCTACGAAGCTGCCCGCGAATCCGGAGTGGTATTTGCCGTTTCGGGATTATCTGCTGAATTCGTTGTCATCGCGCCAGTAGACTCAGGTGTGCGGAGAAGCTTGGCGTAGAACGCGGCTTAATAACCTTTTTGCTTATCCACAACGTTGAGCAACGGCTTGCCGTCGGCGAAGCGCCGGATATTTTCGCGAATCGTTCCTACCATGCGTGCCCGATCCTTGTCAGAGCGTCCCGCAACGTGCGGTGTGATGATCGCATTATCGAATTTCCAGAGAGCATGGCCTTTTGGAAGCGGCTCGGGATCGGTCACATCGACGCCTGCGCCGGCTAGTTTTCTGCTATCCAACGCCTGGACCAGCGCGGGTAAATCGTATAGACCTCCACGGCTGACTGCAATGAAGTACGCACCTTTCTTCATTTCGCTGAATTGCTTCGGACCGACCATCTTGTGGCTTTTCTCCGTGTGCGGAGCGGAAACAAACACTACATCGGCAGAAGGCAGCACTTCATCGATCTGGTCGGGCTTGACTACCCGTTTGAGGAACGGCGCCATCGGGATGTCCTCCGGATCCACGCCGATCACATCCATGCCGAATGCATGAGCGCGGACAGCGATCTGTGTGCCGATCCCTCCAACGCCAATGACAACCGCGGTGCGGCCGGCCAGCTCGATCCCCTCGTAGGGACGCCCGCGCCATTCCTCCTGCTCGCGAGTGGCGATGAATTTGTTGAGGCCGCGCGATAGCGTCAATAACATCGCCAACGCATGATCGGCAATTTCTGGTCCCTGACCAATCTGATTATTGGTCAGGACAATGTTGCTGTCGCGCAAGTCGTTGCCGCCGCTGCGGTGAAGGACCGTTTCGACGCCCGCGCTCATCGTCTGAACCCACTTGAGATTCTTTCCCGCCCGAACCTGCTCCGGCTTGATCGCACCGATGAAGGCGTCTGCGTCGGCGATCTCGCTCATGACCGTCTCCGGACTCACCGCTACGAGGCGTACTTTGTTTGAAGCATCCGCCAGGGTCTTTGCCATCGCTTCATCGGTGACAATGATTTTTTTCTGCTGTGCGCTCGCTATCGAGCTCAAGGCAAGCAAGATGAAAGTGAAACGTATCAAGATAAACCTCCCGGAAGATCAGTGCGCATTTTACTTCATTAAGAACCTGTGCTGAAAAGTCTCGTTCCGGGCAGGAGTCATGCGCTGTCTTTTCGGCCGACCAGATCACGCCACATAGCCGCTTGTAGTACGCCGATACGGTCCCATCCATAGTGCTCTTCCGCGATGCGCCGCCCGGCGGCAGCGATCCGCCGGCGCATGGCATCGTCGTCGAGAAGTTGTCCG
>CAYTVP010000352.1:0-4936 GCA_964441675.1 uncultured Solibacteraceae bacterium
CACTCGCCCGGCGGCTATGCGATGGCATCCGGTCTAACCATCGAAGTACTACTCACCTTCGGCTTCCTGATCATCATCCTGGGGTCTACCGACACCCGCTCACCCTCCGGTTTCGCGCCGGTCGCCATCGGCCTGGGTCTGACTCTCATTCACCTGATCAGCATCCCCGTTACCAACACGTCTGTGAACCCGGCGCGTAGCACCGGACCAGCGCTCCTGGTGGGCGGACTAGCGATTCAGCAGCTCTGGTTATTCTGGGTGGCACCGATTGTCGGAGGGTTGATAGCCGGGTTTGCCTATCGTGGCCTTGCCGGAGATCCGCCGGCGCCACCGATCACCGGCGAATCCATTTGATCCGGTAAGTACCGGCACTAGCGGCATCGCGCGATTAATGCGCGCCGTGGCCGTTGCCGGATTTTTCCGCCTGATTGTGCGCCACCTGTTCCGGCGCAGGTAGCGCGCTTTCTGGCGGCCGCAGATACTGCACAATGAGTGAAATCCTCCGATTGGAAGGATGCGTAGGATCGTCTTTCTTGAAAAGAAATTGATCTGCAAACCCGCGTACTTGTGCAATCTGGTCGGGTCGCAGACCTGTAGTCTGCATCAACCGCCGAGCAGCATTGGCGCGATCGGCCGAAAGCTCCCAGTTGGTATAGCCGGCGCTATTAAAAGGCCGCGAGTCAGTGTGCCCCTCGACCAGGATCGTATTCTGCAGCTTCCCCAGCTCAGACGCGATCTTCGAGAGCAGATCGACGCCGTGATTACTGGGATTTGGCCGCCCGGATTCGAAAAACAGCCCCTTCTCGGTTTCAAGCAGCTCGATTCGCAGACCCTCTCCCGTAACCGTCATCTTCACCTGGTCCTTGATCTCCTGGAACTCGGGCATCTCCCGCAGAGCCTCTTCAATCTTCTCCTTCAGCTTCGGCATATCATCCCGGCTGATGGACAACGATTCGCCTGTACCCCGCGCGCCCGTTCCCTTGCCTTCCTTAAACGCGATCGGATCTTTGAAATACCCGGCGACTGATTCCCTCACCTTAGGCCCGGTATTCAACAACCACATCACCATGAAGAAGGCCATCATGGCCGTGACGAAGTCCGCATAAGCCACCTTCCAGGCGCCGCCGTGATGCCCTCCGTGGCCGCCCTTCTTCTTGATAATGATGATCGGCGTGTCTTTTGCCTGTTCTGCCATGGCTCACTCTTACTTATCGCCGCCACCGCCGCGGCACGTCTGCTCCATTTCTTTGAAGCTGGGCCGGACGTGACCGGGAATCGTGCGCCGCGCAAACTCTACAGCCAGGATCGGCGCCGCGCCTTTCACAAACGCCATCACACCAGCTCGTAAAAACTTGAAGAACTCGCTCTCCGCCTCGTTGATCTTCGTCAGGTTCGCTGCCAGCGGACCCAGCAGCCCGTACGACATCAGAATTCCGAGAAACGTACCGACCAGGGCGGCCGCCACGTGTTCGCCAATCTCTTCCGGCGGACCACCCAACGAGCCCATTGTGATGACGACGCCCAGCACCGCCGCGACAATTCCCAGTCCAGGCATGGCATCCGCAATGGTCGAAAGCGCCATCACCGGCTGGTTCGCCTCGTGATGATGAAGCTCGATTTCAGCCTCCATCGTTTGGTCCAATTCAAAATGGCTGACGCCGCCCGAAATGGCCGTTCGCAAGGAATCGCATACGAAATGCAGCGCGTGATGATTCTTCAGAAGTGCCGGATACTTGGAGAACAACTGGCTCTTCTCCGGCTCGTCGACGTCGGATTCCAGCTTCGCCAAGCCGTTTTTTCTCGCGTAGCCGAACACATCGTTCAGCATCTTCAGGGAGTCCAGGTAGAACTTTTTGCTGTAGGGGCTTCCTTTCAAAATCCCCAACAATCGCTTAAATAGCGACATGATCACGCTCATCGGGTTACCGATGAGTAGCGTCCCAAGCGCCGCACCGAAAATTACTACTAGCTCGTTCGGCTGCCACAACACGGGTAATTTCCCGTGCGCCATCAGAAACCCACCGATAACCGAACCAAAAACGACAACTGTGCCGATAATGGCAAACATTGAAGACAGTCCTAGTGCCGAATTTTGGGGCAGATTCTAGCCCCAACTAGCTCATCGGTACCGTCTTGGGAAACTTGATGCCGGCTGACGCTAAACCGGCGTCGCCGGGTCTTCCAGATCGACCGCCGCCACTGGAGTATCCAGCAAGCCGTTTCGATTCAATAGTGCGTTGACGTCCGGATCACGCCCCATGAACGCCCGGTACAGCTTGTCCGGATCCTCCGAGTCGCCCCGCGAGAGAATATGGTCGCGGAACGCGCCACCCGTCGATGGGTTGAAGATCCCCTCGTCGCGGAACCTGGTAAAGGCGTCGGCGTCCAGTACCTCTGCCCATTTGTAGCTGTAGTATCCCGCGCCATAGCCGACCGGATCAGAAAATAAATGTGTGAATCCGGCAATCATCGCGTAATTGTCCGGCAGTGGCGCGGGCGCCATCGGCTGCATCAGGTTCCGGGCATACGCCACCACATCGCCGTCGCGGACAGGATCGTACTCGATGTGTAGTTTTAGATCGGTAATACCGAAGCTCAACTGCCGCATCTGCATCGTTCCCGCGCGGAAGGTTTTCGCGCGGCGCAAGCGGTCGAACAGCTCATCGGGGATGGTCTCGCCGGTTTGATAGTGCCGGGCGAACCGGTCGAGCGCCTCGCGCTCCCAGCACCAGTTCTCCATGATCTGACTCGGCAGTTCCACAAAATCCCACGCAACGCGGGTACCGGAAAGCGAGCGCACCTCTACCCGGCTCAGCACTTGGTGCAGCAGATGCCCGAATTCGTGAAAAATCGTCTCCACTTCGCGATGCGTCAGCAGTGCTGGCTTGCCGTCCACGGGGGGCGTCAGGTTGCCGCAGATCAGACCGACATGAGGCTCAAAGCCGCCATCCGGCAGCGGGCCTCCGGTGATCAATCCATCCATCCAGGCGCCGCCGCGTTTGTTCTCGCGCGGAAACCAGTCGGTGTAGAAAATGCCGGTCAACGGGCCATTCTGGGCGCGAACCTCGAAGCATTTCACCGCGGGGTCCCATCCGGGGGTATCCGGCCGCTCGACAATCGAGAGTCCGAACAGCCCCTCGAAAATACGGAACATCCCGTCCACCACCTGGTCCAGCGGGAAATAGGGCCGCAATGCCTCTTCGTCGAAGTCGTACAACGCCCGGCGCTGTTTCTCTGCCCAATAGCTGATGTCCCAGGGCTCCAACTTTTGCCCGGCAAAGGCAGCAAGTTCCCGCCGTTCGTGCTCGAAACTGGCGCGAGTTCGGACAAACAGCTCATCGAGAAATGTCAACGCGCGATCGCCGTTTTTTGCCATCCGCTCTTCGAGTATCCAGTCGGCGAAGGTTGGAAAACCCAACAGTCTGGCCTTTTCGCGACGCAGTTCCAATATTCTCGCGATCAGTCCCCGGTTATCGACCTCGCCCTCCGTCGCGCGCGAGTTAAAGGCACGCCAGCTTTCCTCCCGGATATCTCGATCGTCGAGATAAGTCTGCACCGCAATGTAGCTCGGCGCCTGAAGCGTAAAGCGCCAGCCGGATTTGCCCTTCATCGCGGCGCTTTGTCGCGCCGCGGCACGCGCGGACTCCGGCAGGCCGGCAAGCTTCGCCTCATCCTCGATCACCAACTCCCAGGAGTTCGTCGAGTCGAGAACATTCTGGCCGAACTTTGTCGTGATCTTCGTCAGTTCGATGTCGATCGCGCGCAGCTGCTCCTTACTCGCCGGATCCAGGTCGGCGCCGGAGCGCCGGAACCCGCGGACGGTCTTATCAAGGAATCGAGCATGGACACCGGCGGGTGCTTCCTCTACCTGCTTCACCGCGTCCCAAAGCTTCGGGTTCAGTGGGATCGAGGTGTAGAATTCACTTACCGGCAGCTCCACTTTATTGAATGCCTCGCGAAACTCCGGCGTTGTCCGGACACCCTCGAGATGCCGTACCACTGCCATCGCGCGTTCCAGCCGCTCGGTCGCCCGATCCAGCGCGAGTACTGTATTTGGATATGTTCGTGGGCCGGACACTCCGGCAATCGCATCGATTGCCTCCCGCGATTCGGCAAGCAACATCTCGATAGCCGGCTCTACATGCGCAGCTTCAATCTTCGGAAAATCGGGCCCCGGAAAATAAGGCTTAGTGCCCAGGTTCAGCAATGGATTCATTGAACAATTTCCTCGACGGCGCGCAGGGCCTGCTCGCAGTCCTGCCGCGAAACGTCGTAGTGCGTCACGAAGCGGATGCGTCCGGGGTCGGGCTGAGTGGCGAGAACTCCACGCTTTTTCAACTCCTCCAGAAAGTTTTTGGGATCGATATTCCGCTCTGTCAGATCGAAGATCACGATGTTCGTGGCACAATCGCCCGGGGCGAATCCCAACCGCCGCAGCCCATCAGCCAGCAGGCGCGCATTCTCGTGATCTTCGAAAAGCCGCTTCGGCATTTCTTCCAAAGCAATCAGTCCGGCGGCGGCGAGTACGCCCGCCTGCCGCATTCCCCCGCCTAGCCGCTTCCGGTAAAGCCGGGCCCGGTCGATGTCTCGCCGCGATCCTGCCAGCATCGATCCCGCTGGCGCACCGAGCGCTTTCGAAAGGCAGAACATCACCGTATCTGTCTTTGCCGCAATCCTGTCTGGCGGTACGCCAGAAGCTGTTGCGGCATTGAATATGCGCGCCCCATCAAGATGCACCCGGATCCCGCGCTGGTGCGCGCAATCGCAGATGTCATCCAGCACTTCCTGCGGATATACAGTGCCGCCGGCCATGTTATGCGTGTTCTCAAGCCCGATGCATCCGGTGGGCGCAGTATGCGGGTTCAAATAGCGCACATGTCGCTCGATCGCACTCCAGCGCAGAATCCCGTCGACGGCCGCAACCGGACGGATCAGG
>CAYTVP010000353.1:0-4909 GCA_964441675.1 uncultured Solibacteraceae bacterium
CGGCGCTGGACCCGGCGCAGCGCGCCCGGGTGTTCGATAGTCTGTTCCACCTCGGAGAGCACCTCCACAGGCGTGCCGTTCTTCCCGGCGGGAGTGAAAACGTACTTTCGCCGGTCGATCCACAGACGGCCCTCTGTACCGCACATTTCAACCGCCGCGCCGGTGATACCTGGAGCCAGTGTGGCCTCGAACGTTGCCGTCCAATCGTTCGGATATTCCATCAGCACATTGATGGTGTCGGGCGCGGTGCGTCCGTCCTTGGCAAAGTAAATTCCGCCCGCAGCCACTGCCGAGATGGGATCGTCCTGATCCATGAACATGTGGACGACATCGATCCAGTGCGTAAACAGATCGGTCACCTGGCCGCCGCCGAAGTCCAGATAAGCGCGGAAATTCCAGAATTGCTGCGGATCGTAATCGCGCCACTTTACGGGACCGAGAAAGCGTGCCCAGTCCAGGTTGGACGGCTTGGGGGTCAGCTCTGCCGGAGCCTTGCGCAAATGAAATGTATTGCCGTGCCACCAGGTCCGCGCCAGCGTAATTTTTCCCAGCTTGCCGGATTTGATGTATTCTTCCTTGGCACGCAGGTAGTGCGATCCGGATCGCTGCTGCATACCCACCTGACAAACACGGTCGTTGACACGCGCCGCCTTTACGATTTGCGGACCCTCCTCGATGGTTAAGGTCAGCGGCTTTTCGACGTACACGTCGAATTTCGCATTCAACGCATCGATGGCCGTTTGGGCATGCCAGTGGTCCGGCGTCGCGATCAACACGGCATCCATTCCCTTGGCGGCTAAAAGCTCGCGGTAGTCGATGAAGCCTTTCGCCTCGGGCGCCTTGCTCTGCGCCAGGTCGATGTTCTTGGCGTAAATGTCGCAGACTGCGCGTACCTCGACACGGTTCGATTTCTGAAACGTCTGCATCACGCCCATGCCGCGGTTGCCGACACCGATTACCCCGAGCTGTACCTGCTCGTTCGCTCCGTAGATGCGGCTATAGGAAGCGGCGGTAAAAGCGGCCGCACCGCGAAACAGTGACCGGCGGGAGAGAAGACTGGCAGGCATAACGGAATTGTATGACACAGCTTAGTTCAACGAGCGAGGGAAACCGCCGCCTCACCCACCAGCCGTTGCCGTACATGGGCTCCCAGCAGATCAGCGAAGCTGCCTCCGGGAGAAATGGTGGTGTTGAAAAGAATCACGGCAGCGCAATCGTTTTTCGGATCGAAGAACGCATAGCTGCTAAAGCCGCCTGTGCCGCCATTATGCCAATAGAAACCGTCCTTCTCCACATACAGCCATCCGAGGCCGATGCGCATGCCGCCCATGGCGTCCGCCCGTAGCTCATGCGATTGCTGGATGGCGGCAGTGAGCGCGGGAAATTTGTCCGGATGCAGTTGCGCTTCGAGATAAGTGAGCATGTCCGATGCCGTGGAACGAATCGCGCCGGCGCCGGCAAAAGCATCAAGATCCCATGGATGGGCAGGATGGTGTTCCCCGTCGTGCCCTTGAATAAATCGCGCTTGCTGCTCCTGGCTAAGCGAGATAACCAGATCCTTCAGCTGGAGCGGCTCCGCAATCTTCTGTTTGAGAAGTTCCGGATAACTCATGCCGGCGCGATTCGCCAGCGCTTGTCCTAAAAGCCCGAGGCCGAGATTGCTGTACAGGAACGGAGGATTGGGCGGCTTGGCCAGCCCATGCGAGTTCAGAAACTCATACAAATTGGCAGCGCGGTAGTCGGCGTAAGGATTCTTCGGATCGGCTGGGCGGAAGTTGTCCGGCATGCGCGGAAGTCCCGAGTGCTGCGTAGCAAGATCGAGCAGCGTAACTTCGGCGCCTTCCGGTTTCTGAACCGCGCCAGGCGGCAGAAGTTCTCGCACAGGCTCGTCGAAGTTCACCTTTCCGTCAGCTACCAATTGAGCCAGCAATATGCCGGTAAATGTCTTGGTGATCGAACCAATTTCAAAGATGGAGTCAGGCTTGGCGGTCCCGAGAGCAAATATACGGCGCTCCCCGCGTTGCACAACACCGATCGCCAGTCCGGCGCCGGTTCCCTCCGAAAGCGGCCCGCGGCGGAATATGGGTGTCCGGGCGCCGGCAAGATCGCGATCCAAAACGGATTGCAGTTCTGATGCTTTAACGGGAGACATCGCGGGATCGAGGGCGGGCGGCGCTGCTTTCACCGCAGCAGCCTGGTGGGAGAAGTTGAGGGCGAACGTACTTCCCTGCGTCCAGGAACCGTTCAGCGACCGGCCGTCGTCAGAAAGCTTGCCGCTCCATCGCCCGCCCGCTTTGGGAACCTCAAACGAAAAATCGCCTCCGTTCAAGGTCACGTTGGCGCACTCCCAATCGAGTACGCCTTGATCGAGGCTGTCGAAAGTGCAAAACTCTTTGCCCGCGCGGTCGCTCTTCACTTTCACTTGCGCGCGCAACGACCGGCCGGCAGCTTCGACAGATCCAAGCCATATACCATCCACAGCGGATGGCGTTTCGGCGGCCTCGAAGATTTCTTTCGTAAGCGTGAGGGGGATCGATCTTCCCTGGGTCCAAGTGCCGGAAAGAATTTTTCCGTCCTCGCTTACAGCCCCCTTCCAGGAACCGTTCACCGGCGGAACGCGAAAACTGAGATTGTTTCCTTCCACTAAGAAGTCGGCACAGGGAATTCCGTTGGCACCCTGATCGATGCTGTCGAGCGTGCCGGTAAGCGATCCATCGGGGGCCGCGGTAATGTGTAGCTTGAGGTGCAGCGCATTTGCGAGCACGCCGGCGTAATCTCCGGCGAGGGATGGCTTGGTTTGCGCGGGTAAGCGGTCTACAAATAAGCCGGACAATGCCAAGCCGCACGATGCCAGCAAACCGATCAACCCAAGGCGATTCAGATGCATCAAACTAGCCTCCGTGGCTGCCGAACAGTCTGAAAGACATCATCGCGCAATATCAGTGCCGGGCGCGGCATACGAAAATAGAAGCTTGAGCGAGGCAATCACAATCATCGGTGGGGGTTTGGCCGGATGCGAGGCGGCGTGGCAGTTGGCGTCCGCCGGAGTTTCCGTGATTCTCTATGAGATGCGGCCGGCCCGCACAACACCGGCTCATAAAACGGGCGACTTGGCTGAACTCGTCTGTTCAAACTCGCTCAAGAGCGAATCGGAATCGACGGCCCCCTGGTTGCTGAAGGAAGAACTGCGGCGTCTCAATTCCCTGCTGCTGCGCGTGGCCGCGGAAGCTCGCGTTCCGGCCGGACACGCGCTTACTGTCGATCGCGATCTATTCTCGGCGAAGGTGACCGAAGTCATCTCGTCGCATCCCAAAATTCGGATTGAGCGGCGGGAGCTGACAGAAATCCCGGATGGCCGCGTCATTGTCGCCACCGGCCCGTTGACCAGCGATGCATTAGCCGCAAAGATTGCCGCTCTTACCGGCGAAAGCCGCCTTTATTTTTACGACGCCATCAGCCCCATCGTGGACGCGGCATCTATCGATTATTCCGTGGCGTTCGCCGCCTCGCGCCACGACAAGTCAATCGATGGTACGCCGGACTATCGAAACTGCCCGTTCAATAAGGAAGAGTACGAGCGGTTTGTCGATGCCCTTCTGGCGGGTGCCAGCGTTCCGGCGCACATCCCGGAAGACTCGCCCACTTGCAAATACTTTGAGGCTTGTCTGCCCATCGAGGAGTTGGCGCGCCGGGGTCGCGACACTCTCCGGTTCGGCCCGATGAAGCCGATCGGGCTTACCGATCCCCGCACCGGCCGCCGTCCGTGGGCAGTGGTACAACTGCGGAAGGAAAATGTACGGGCTGACAGCTACAATCTTGTCGGATTCCAGAACCATCTACGCTTCCCGGAGCAGCAGCGCATCTTCCGCATGATTCCCGGTCTCGGCAATGCCGAATTCCTGCGCTACGGCCAAATTCATCGCAATACGTACATCAATGCTCCGGCGCTGCTCGCCGCGACGCTCGAGTTCCGGCGCGATCCCCGTATCTACTTTGCCGGGCAGATTTGCGGGATTGAGGGATACGTCGAATCCATCGCCACAGGCTTGGCCGCCGCACGCCATATTCTGACCGGTGAAGCGTTTCCGCGGGCGACAGCCATCGGTTCTCTTTGCCACTACATCTCAAATGCAGAGGAGCGCAACTACCAGCCTGCCAACATCACCTTCGATTTGCTGCCCAAGGCGGACGGGTTCTCACGCGACAAGAAAGCGCGCCATGCGGAAGTCTGCCGGCGGGCTCTGGACGCTCTCGATGAATTCCTCGCTGTCCCGATCAATTGACGATTTCCTGGCGGAGCGGCGGCGGGAGAATGTCTCCGCGCACACTCTGCGCAACTACGGCGTCGACCTCGCTCAGTTCCTGGAGTTCGTCTCTCGCGCGACAATACCGGAGCCGGCGGAGATTGATCTTTTATTACTGAGAGAGTGGCTTGCCGACCTTCACGACAAAGGTCTCGCAGCAGCTTCCATCCGGCGCAAGATCTCCGCATTGCGGGCGTGGTTTCAATTTCTCGCCCGGCGCGGACGAATTTCCGCCAATCCGGCAAAACTATTACGCATGCCGAAGCTGCCGAAGCAGTTGCCGCAGGTTCCTTCCGAAGAGCAAACAAACCGGCTGGTGGATAATGTCGGCGCGGATCAGTTGGGCCGGTGGTTCCCGGAGCGCGATCTGCTGATCTTCGAGCTTCTCTACGGATGCGGACTTCGCATCAGCGAGCTCACGGCGCTGAATCTTGCCGACATCGATCTGGCTCAGCGCTGGCTTCGCGTTCGCGGCAAAGGAAACAAGGAGCGTCAGGTACCTTTCGGTGCGAAAGCTTCGGCGGCGCTGACGGCTTATCTGGAAAAAAGACCTGCCGGAAGCGACAATGCCCTGCTGGTGAATTATCGCGGCAGCCGGCTTACGG
>CAYTVP010000354.1:0-4900 GCA_964441675.1 uncultured Solibacteraceae bacterium
CGAGCGGGGCGACATCACACTCATTGGCGCGACCACCGAAAACCCGTCATTTGAGGTGATCTCCGCGCTGCTGTCGCGCGCCCGGGTGTATGCGCTGCGTCCGCTCGCGCCGGAAGAAGTGCGAGTCCTCCTCGATCGCGGTTTGCGGCAACTTTCGCTGACCGCGCCGGACGAGCTACTGGAGTCCATCGCCGTGTATTCAAACGGCGACGGGCGCACCGCATTCAATCTGCTGGAGCTGGCAGCCGCGTCAGCAGTGGACGGCCGGATTCCGTCCGCCACGCTCGAAGATCTACTCCAGAAAAAAGTGGTCCTCTATGACAAATCCGGCGAGGAGCATTTCAACATTATCTCCGCCCTCCACAAAAGCGTCCGCTCGTCCGATCCGGACGCCGCGCTTTACTGGCTGGGCAGGATGCTTGAGGGGGGCGAAGACCGAATGTACATTGCCCGCCGCCTGGTCCGCATGGCGATCGAGGACATCGGACTGGCCGATCCCCGTGCCGTCGAACAGGCGATCGCCTGCCAGCAAACCGTCCACTTCCTGGGTGTTCCGGAGGGCGATCAAGCGCTTGCGCAATGTACTCTTTATCTGGCTCTTGCACCGAAATCCGACGCCGCCTACCGTGCCCTAAACGAAGTGTTGTCCGTAATTCGGACGTCTACAGCCGAGCCGGTCCCCATGCATCTGCGCAATGCGCCAACCCGGGCCATGAAATCGTGGGGCTATGGCGAGGGGTATCAGCACGCGCATTCCGACCCGGATGCGGTGACCGATATGGAATGTTTACCTCCTTCGCTCACCGGCAAACAATTTTACCTTCCCAGTAAGCGTGGTACCGAGCAACGAATCCACGATCGTCTCGAGGAAATTCGAAGCGCTAAAAAGGCGAAGCGGGAAAATAGCGAGACTCATTTGTAAACTTTTGAGCCACTTTCTTTCATTTTCTCGCGTGCTCCTTATGAGCGGTGACGGTGATTTCAAGTCTCGCACCGCCGGCCAATCCGGCTACGGCCACCGTGGTTCGGGCGGGCCTCGGATCTTTGAAGAATGTAGTGTAGACCGAGTTCATCTGAGGGAACTGCGCCACATCGGTTAGATAGACGTTGACTGTTACGACGTCGTCATACGATACACCGGCTTCCTTGAGGATTATCCCGATGTTTTCGAGGCATTGCTTTACTTCGTCCTCGAATTTTTCGGGTATTTTTCCGGTCTTCAGATCGTTGCCGATCTGGCCTGCTACAAATAGAGTATCGCCACTCCAAACCGCTGGGCTAAAGGGGCGCCCGGTGGGGAATTCTTTTGGTTGTACAACTTTGCGGTCAGCGAAGATCAGAGAAGTGTACAGAAGTAAACAAACAAGGACTCGCGGAATAAACATGACAGACATCATAGTACCCCGCGAGCCACAAAATGAACCACTCTTCTCATTGGATTCCAGACACGCAGCCGCCATCGTATCTATGGAAACTAAAGACGCGTCAGAAATCGAAGGAGCGCGAGGAGCAAGAGTATGTCGGAACGCCGGGGGTCAGATCGTTTCCCCATTGAACAGGATGTGAAGTATCGTGTACTGAGCCGTCGCCTCGGTGACGAAGCTGGACGAGGGAAAACCCTCAACATATCGAGCTCAGGGATTCTTTTTAGTACTGAAGCAGATCTGCAGCCGGGAAAGCAGGTGGAAGTTTCCGTTGCCTGGCCCGCGCAGCTGAATAATAAAACTCCGCTCAAACTGGTTGCCCGGGGACGCGTCGTTCGTGTCGAAGCCAATCGGGCAGCGTTGGAAATCCACCATTACGAGTTTCGTACCCAGGCTACCCAGGCGCTGATACCGTCTTAAGCCCGCCCCCCTCTCTCCGATAATGAGAGGGAATGATTAAGACCGTTATCTTCGACCTGGGCCGGGTTTTGGTGCCTTTTGATTTCAAACGAGGCTACCAGGCAATCGCTAACCGCTTTGGCCTGGTAGCCGAGGAAATTCCCGCCAGAATCGGCGCCACTGACCTCGTCAACCGATACGAGGCCGGCGAGATGGACACCTCCACGTTCGTGGAACGGCTCTGCACGCAGCTTGGGTTCAAAGCCACGGAAGCCGAATTCACCGGCTTGTGGAGCGCCATCTTCGAACGCCGCACGCTTGTCCCCGAATCCCTTCCTGCCACTCTCCGCCGGAACGGTTACCGCGTCGTCCTGCTATCGAATACCAACGATATGCACTTCCGGTTTATCCAGGAAAATTACCCAATTCTCGATCATTTCGATCGTTTTGTTCTCAGCTATAAGGTGGGCGCAATCAAGCCGTCGCCGAAGATCTACGAACACGCGATCGAAGCCGCGGAGTGCCGGCCCGAAGAGTGCTTCTATACGGACGATATTGCGGAATACGTGGAGGGAGCGAAAAAGCAGGGGATCGATGCCGTGCAGTTCAAAGAATACGAGCAGCTCCGTAGGGAGCTGCTCGCACGAGACGTTCGGATTTAGGCCGGCTTAGAAGATATACTTCAGACCGATCTGCAACGAGCGCGCGTCCTGCACCTGACCCGTCACCAGTCCAATATTCTGGGGCGCCGAAATATTGAACGCCGGCGGGGACCAACTGGCGTGGTTCAAACCGTTGAACGCTTCGATACGGAAATCCAGGTAGTTCGACTCGGTAACGTAGAACTTCTTTCCAACCGAGAAATCCATGTTGAAGAAGCTGGGCCCTCGTTCGGTAGCCGTACCGGCGTTGCCGAACTGACCCTGGCCCGGCTGGCCATACGCACAGGTGCCGTTGTCGACGCCCGCCGCGCAGAAGAAGCCCGTTCGGTTGTCCGGCAGCCCAAAGAAATTGTCGATGGTCTGCGCGCCGCCATTCGGCTCGAAATCGCGGTAGTAGTTGGCGCGGACATTGCCGCGAACGGCCTGACCGGTAAGGTCAGCCGCCCGGACGGTAATCGGCACGCCGGAGCGGGCAGCAATGAAGTAATTGATGCTCCAGCCGCCAGCGATCAGGTCGAGCGCCTTCGGGGCGCTGGAACCCCACTTCATGCCCTTGCCGTACGGCAGAGCCCACGTGCCGCCAACCGTAAAGTTGTGGCGCATGTCGAAGAAGGCAGGCCCGCGATTCCCCCGGCGATCGTACGCATTCTGCCAGTAGGCGCCTTCGCCCTGCGTCTGGGCGCTACCGTAGTAGCCGACGTTGTCGGTCAACGTCTTTCCGTACGTGTAAGCGGCGATGAAATCCAGCCCGGCAGAGAAGCGGCGGCGAGCCGTCACCTGCAGAGCATGGTAATCCATCGTTGCCGAGGATTCGGTCCTGGCAATGTTGCCCAGGTTCGGAAGCGCACCGGTCAGTGGACGGCGATCGTTGAGCGGTGCCCACGTAGAGAACGGACCCGTCCCGGGCAGCGGCTGATTCGCTTCGACCGGCGCCACCAGGTGCGTTCCCTTCTGACCCACGTAACCGGCGGACACGGACATTGCATTATCGAACTGGTACTCCATCGTGAAGTTCATCTGCGACGTCGTTTGCGGACGCAGATTCAAATCCCAGGCACGGCCTTGCAATGTCGGACCAGTAGCTCCCGGAGGCCGCGGCCCATCAAGGGTGACGTCAGACGTCGCAACATCGGAGAACCCGGCCGTGATCGTACCCGGCGTCAGCGTACCGTACACAACGTCCGACTCAATGAAGAAAGGCGCGTTCAGCGGCAGGCGCAGATTGGCGCCCGTTCCTTCCATGAAGCTTTGGTAGGCGTATCCACCGCGTAGCACCAGCCGTGACGTCGGCGTCCAGGCAAACCCGATACGCGGCATGTACTGATTGGGGTAGCTCGAATAGAGCGCCCGTCCAAATGTCGATTGGCCCGGATAGAACACCATCCCGCCAAACGTATCCACGTTCACCTGCCGGTCCGCCACCTCATAGATGGGCTGCATGTACTCGTAACGGAGTCCCAGGTTCAACGTGAAGTTGGAAGCAATCTTCCAATCGTCCTGGAAGAATAGCGCCGAGCGCCAAAAGCGGTGGCCCCAGGTGCCGGTTGCGGCTCCGCGGCCCTTGCCGTTTAGCGAGTCGGTCAGGAAGTCCGCAAACTGCGTTCCCGTGTACGTCGCCGTATAGCGGAATACCCCCAGCGCTCCGTTGTTTCCGGCATAGTAGCGGTTCTGCTGGTACCGCATGAACTGCCCGCCAAACTTGATCAGGTGTTTGTTTTTCTGCCAGGTGAGGTTGTCGTAATAGATAAACTTGTTATCGAAGGTGTTCGAGAGATTGGCGGCAGAGCCAAGACCGGTGAGGCCGTCTCCCGGCGCGATCGAGCTGAGTCCCGGAATCGGCTGTCCGCCCGGAATTCCGAACTTCGCATTGCCGTCGGCGCCCAACAGTCCGCTCCAGTCCGCGGTGCCGTCGACGATACCGATGCGCGAATAAGCGACACGGGCTTCGTTGACGATCGTCGGCGAGAAGGTTCGCGTCCAGTTGATGATCGCCGATTGAGTGGGCGAGCGCTGGTTTGGGGTCATCGAGGTCGGCAAAGCCGAGCGGCTGGTGGCCGACTCCAGGTGGCTGATCGACCAGCGGCCCATCAGCGCATCCTTGTCACTCAAACGGTAGTCGATCTTGACATCACCCTGGTTATTGTCGAGGAAGGTGGCAGTGCCTCCCGTGTAGTTGTTTTGAACCCCCAGAGGACCGGTTCCGACAGTGTTCGGCAGCGGATACAGATCTGGATTTGAGAACAGGTAACGGGCAACCGGACTAAACCGCGAAACCGGGATCTGGTTGTTCGGAAATAACTGGCCGGTGCTGGGATCCCGCAGCGCTACCTGAAATTGGCTCAAGTCGCCATTGCGCCAGGCAGCCGGAGCGACACTTGCCGCGGAGGGACCATCCGTACGCTGCCGTGTCCCTTC
>CAYTVP010000355.1:0-4884 GCA_964441675.1 uncultured Solibacteraceae bacterium
CGAGGGCGGCTACCGCCAGCCGGTTTGCCGACTCGAACTGCTCCCGCAGAACAACATCCTCACCGGCGCCCTCCCGGCCCCACTTTCCAATGTCATTCCGGAAGAAGGGGATCGACCCGTCGACGATCCGCTGCGCCAGCTCTGTAAACTCCGGCGGCGGGTCGTTCACGTTTTCTCTCATAGCAGCGACAATGGCCGGGATGCCGTTCAGCCGGGAGACGGCGGACCGGACACGATCCTGAACAGGAGCAAAGTTACGCTTCATCAGAAGATCGATGGCGTTTCCCGGCGCCGCCATGTAGCCCATTGGGTTCTTGCGCCAACGCTCTAAAGTGCGCAATTCATGCAGCTCCGAGAGAATCATGGATTCGAGAAACTCGTGATCGATGGCCTGCGGCGCGGCCAGCTTCTCCCGCGGGATTGCGTCCAACCGGTGCTTCTGCCGTTCCAGGCTGGCGATCCGCCGTTCGTGCGAAGCGGCGGAAAGGTTCTCAATCGCCTTGTCGTATTCGTGAAATCCGGCCTGCACGCCGGCGGACGGACTCCACGCGTAGAGCTCGCGATAATAGATATCTTGGAGTTCTTCAAATTGGACGGATGGGTTGTGGCTGGAGATCATGCAAGCAGTGGACAGAATTATTGGCAGCAAAGCGGGCGCGGCGCGCATCGCTAATATGTTAGTTCCTTGATCGACCTGCACACGCATACGAACGAATCCGACGGCTCGCTATCTCCGGAAGAACTGATAGACGCCGCGGCCACCACCGGCATCCGGGCATTGGCCATAACGGATCACGATACTTTCTCAGGCTATGAACGGGCCCGGGAAAGGGCAGATCAATTGGATCTCGACCTGGTGCGCGGTATCGAGGTGAGTACTCGAAGCCAGAACCGGGCAATTCATCTTCTCGCTTATTTTTTCGATACGCCGGACCCTTCCCTTGAAAATTGGCTCGAGCAAATGCGCGCAAATCGCCAGGAGCGTAATCGCCGTCTCGCGGATCGCCTTGCCGAAATCGGAGTTCCGGTAACACTGGAAGAAGCGGAAAGACTGGGCCGCACCATCACGGGACGTGTCCATTTCGCGCGCGTAATGGTTCAGAAGGGCTTCGCCCGTACCATTCAGGATGCATTTACACGGTATCTGGGAGAGGGCGCGCCCGGCTACGTCGAGGTTGACGATCCTTCGACCGTCGAGGCTATCCGGCGCGTGCGCGCTGCCGGCGGATTGCCCGTAATCGCACATCCCGGCCGGTACAAATTCCGCGATCTCGCGCGTGAACGGTTCTGGCTGGAGCAACTCGCCCAGGATGGCCTGGCCGGACTCGAAGTCATCCATACCGACCATTCGGCGGAAACTTCCTCCCGATATCTGGAGATCGCGCAGGATCTTCGATTGCTGACAACCGGCGGATCCGATTTTCATGGCGAGGCGAAACCTCACGTACGGCTGGGCCGCGGCGGCCACGGCGAGTCTGCTATTCCGGAGATTTGGCTCGACAACTTGCGTGCCGCTGTGCGTCCGGCATCCTAAGAGTATGGACGGCATAGCCGATCTTCGAGAAAGCTATCGTCTGGGGGAATTCACCGAGGCCAATGCGCTGGCCGATCCCCTCAGACAGTTCCATATCTGGTTTCAGGAAGCACAAAATGCGGGCGTCCGTGAGGCAAACGCCATGGCGCTTGCGACGGCAGACGGCAGAAGTTGTCCCAACGTTCGCATTGTGCTGCTAAAGGGTCTCGACAGCGGATTTGTGTTCTACACGAACTATCAAAGTGTCAAAGCAGTGGAGTTGGGAAGCAATCCGAATGCTGCAATTTGTTTCCATTGGAAAGAGCTGGAGCGTCAGGTACGGGCAGCCGGACGTGTTGAGAAGGTAACAAGCGAGGAAAGCGACGAGTACTTTCAGTCGCGGCCGCGCGGCAGCCAGATCAGCGCAATCGCGTCGCCGCAATCCCGCAAGATCTCCGGCGGACGCGGGCAACTGGAGGCGATGTACGCTCGTACCGAACAGGACTTTCGAGACAACGTTCCGCGACCGGAAACCTGGGGCGGCTATCGGCTGACTCCGGAGTGGATTGAATTTTGGCAGGGACGGGCCAATCGCCTGCACGACCGCCTGCGCTATGAGCGTGAGGGCGCAGCCTGGTCCAGGGCACGGTTGGCGCCATGATTCCGGTTTTACTTATCCTTGCGGTGGAACCGTCGGCGATTGAGCAGTTCTACAACAAAGCTCGCACCCTTACCGCGGAATTCGAACAGAAGTATCGGAACGGGCAACACGCGCGCACCGAAGCCGGCACTCTGACGCTGCGCAAGCCGGGACGGATGCGTTGGGACTACGATAACGGCAAGATTTTCGTCACAGACGGCAAAAAGGTTTGGTTTTACCAGCCATCGGCCAACCGTGCCGAGTATTCAAAGGTCAAAGAGTCTGAAGACCTTCGAGCTCCGCTTGCCTTTCTGCTGGGGAGGCTGGATTTCAAGAAACTGTTCAAGGATGTGCGGAACGAGAATGGCGAGATCGTAGCGATTCCGAAGTCCGAGAATGCTCCCTATCGCGAGGTGCGATTCCGCGCCGGCGCGGATGGAACTATCGAGACGGTGCAGGTTACCGGGCAGGACGCCTCCGAGATGACCTTCATTTTTCGCGATCAGCAGCGCAATATCAAGGTCGACGACGAGATGTTCAAATTTGTCCCGCCGGCAGGCGCCGAGGTAGTCGAAGCCGAAAGCAACCCTTAAGAAAGCTGCGCCTTGTCCGCCGTCAGCGAGCGCTGCGTCAGACGCCGCTCTAAACGCGCGATTCGCCGGTGATGAACATCCGCATCATCGATCATGGCAACCTCAAGAGCCATTTCGAGCGCGCGCCCAGGATCGTTGCACACATGTTCGTAGTGCTTGGCCAGTTCGACGAAAACATCCCGCCGACGCGAAACCGGCAGCCGGTCGAATTCCATTCGCTTGATCGCCCGCTCGAAAAGCGGAATTGCCTCGCTGCGGTCGCCGCGTGCCTGAAGCCACCGTCCAAGTCCGACCAGTTCTCCCGCATACACCGCCGAGTCACGGTTTTGATAGCGCAGGGGCAGGATGGCGGTGAGCGCGGCGAGCGTGAGAATATCGAGCACGTTGTGATGCAGTACGGCATGCAAATGGCCCGGACGCCGCGTTCGCAAGTAATCGAAGTACACACGCGGAATGAGGCCGCCGGGCACATCGCCTTCGCGCGTGTACCCCAGAATCTGCGCTTCCAACTCCTGGAGGCGGCATGAATCGAAACGGAGCTTCCACAGGCGTCGCGCACCATGCAGCAGGTCAAGATGCGCTAGCCGCGAAAAGGGAGGCCGGATGCGTGCGAGGACATAGCGAGAAGCCAATAGCGGCTCGTCATAGGACTTGCCGTTATAAGTCACGAGCAATTCCGCTCCGGCGAGATCTTCCGCGACCGCCTGCAGCATACTTGCCTCTTCGCCAAAGTCGCGCATGAAATACTGCCGGACCCGAAAGCCGCGATCTGTCAGGCGGCCAACACCCACCAGAAACGCCACCGTTCCAGTCCCCCCGGCCAGTCCGGTGGTTTCCGTATCGAGAAATGCGATGCGTTTGGGATCACCGCAGGGCGAAGCGACGCCGGAAAGCTCGTCCAGCGCGCTCGGCGGCAACTCCTCCAGACGCGAGAAATGAAATCCGCCGTGGCGCTCGGTATCGACTTCGAGCTCAAGATGACACCCATGCGGCGTTGTTACGTCATGTCCGCCGAGAGATGGCGCAGGAGATTCCTCTTCCTGGCGCTGCTCAATCTGGCGGATTCGCGCCCGCAGTGCGTCTAGCTGTGCCCGCAGATCATCCATACCGGCGTCAACACTTAGCCGGTTCTGCCAGGGCGTCGTCCGCGTGATAGGAGCTTCTTACCAACGGTCCGGACTCCACATGACGGAATCCGAGGCCAAGAGCATACTCCTTGAGATCCCGAAACTCAGCGACGGGTACATAACGAATGATGGGAAGGTGCTTCGGCGACGGCCGAAGATACTGACCCAGCGTGACAATATCCACGTGATGGCTGCGCAGATCCCTCAGCACGTGACGCACCTCTTCGTTCGTCTCTCCCAGCCCCAACATCAATCCGGACTTCGTCGGGATCGAGGGGCTACGCTCCTTCACATGCGCAAGCATTTCGAGCGAGCGCTCATATCGCGCGCCGAGGCGCACCTGCCGGTAGAGGCGCGGAACGGTTTCGGTATTGTGATTCAGCACATCCGGCGACGCATCCAGCACGATGTTCATCGCGTCGCGTGATCCCTGAAAATCCGGCACCAGCACTTCCACTCCACATCCCGGGACGCGATTACGGATTGCCCGGATGGTGGCCGCGAACAAGGAGGCTCCGCCGTCCTTCAGGTCGTCACGATTCACGCTGGTGACTACGGCAAACCGCAAGCCCATCAGTTCCACGGCCTCGGCTACGCGATTCGGCTCGTCCCAATCAACCGCCAGCGGGGCGCCTTTCTGAACCGCACAAAAACCGCAGCGCCGCGTGCAGAAGTTCCCCAAAATCATAAACGTGGCGGTCCGCCGATTCCAGCAGTCGCCGATATTCGGGCATGCTGCGGATTCGCAGACGGTATGGAGGCGCAGGCGCGTCACAAGATCTTTAAGATCGCGGTAGTTTCCGCCCACCGGGGCCGGTGCGCGGAGCCATTCCGGGCGCTTCTGCGGAGTTGGGGAGATGCTAACCAGCACTACTTTCCGAGTGTATCGCGGCTTCCAAGCGGTTCTCCAGAATCTTCGATTCGTCGAAGTTCTCCCAGCGGACATCTGTGGTGGGTAGTGCTCTCCGGGGAATCAACCCGATGATTTCGCTCGACACGGCCTCGGTCCCC
>CAYTVP010000356.1:0-4879 GCA_964441675.1 uncultured Solibacteraceae bacterium
CGGATCAAAGTCGTTCGCAGTGTCTTTTGCGACGGCCAGCGTTACGGCGAGAAGAGCCAAAGGCAAGATCCGACATCGCATTGTGAGGATCTTCAGGATATCGCCTTGCGATAGGCTTCACAATCGATCCTGTTTATGACCCGATCATGGAAGGACAAGCTGCATAAAGGCGATGACAAATACGAGAGAAGCGACCAGGACCCATGACCAGCCGTTCCCGAAGTTGAAGGTATAGCCGAACCCTTCGCGCTTCTCGACCACCACCGCTGCGTCATTCGGATTGTAGTAGAAAATGCCGCCCTTCCAGCAATCGTTCGGCGTTACGTCCAGGGGCCCCGGCAGGGCCTTCAACCTCTTGCCCACCGCAACCAAGAGCGGAATGAGGATGATCATCGGCAACACTGCAATCATCCAAATCGGAATTCCCAGCGGCGCCTGCAACGCAACAAGCGCGAACACGAATGCTAAAAGATACTGGATCGCGATCATGCTGCCGAGAAGCACCGGTCGCGCAGCCGTTCGGCGGGAACCGTACCAGCCAACCAACGCCGCAACTAGCATCCATGTAACGAGCGCTGTTCCAGCCAACAAAGGGCCGTACACTCCTCGGATCGTCGCTTCCGTCCAACGATCCGGCCTGCCTGTGACGTCGAAATGAACCGGAAATCGCGCGGGGATGCGATCCGGATTGAGGTACAGCCACACGGCAGAAGCCGCCAACAAAGCAAAGGGACCGGCCGCTAACCAGAGGAAGCGCGGTAATCTCTCCGCTTCGGGAGACAAATCAACATCAATCGGTCGCGTGTGTTGAACCGCCGCGAAAGCGAGTTTCCGGTTCTGGCGGTAGAAGCTGATTGCCGCAGTAAGAAACATTGCGCACTGAACCGCGATTGCGAGCATGCCCATGTGTTCAGCAGGCCCCAGAGCAATAATTGCCAGCCCGACAACGGTGGCCGCGGCAGTGGCTGCACGGAAGCGAAAGATGGCTCGCCGCGCTGCGCGGCTCTCTCGGAACCCGGCAGGAACAGGTACAGCAAAGAGTAGTTCCCGCCGCGTGAGATTGGGCGCCGCAAGCAGTAACAGTCCTATAAAGGTTGATACGGAACACAGAATCCATCTCATGCGCGATTCACCGCCTTGGACATCGCCAGCAGTTCAGCAGCAATACTCTTCGCCGGAACACCCTGCGAGCGCATCTGGGCTACGATTCCGCGCAAACGCGCGCGAAATTCTCCCGTCCAGGCGCTGCTCTCAAGCGGCGCAATCTTTCGCTCCACCACCAGTGCTGGACGGCCGTGTCTCAGCTCCAACCATCCCTCCGATGCCAATTGCCGGTATGCTTCGGCAACAGTATTGAAATGAATGCCGAGTTCCATCGCGACGCGTCGTACGGGCGGCAGCGCTACTCCCGGCCGAAGTTCACCTTCGACCAGGAGCACACGCAGGCTGTCAATCAACTGCCGAATTACTGGAGTATCGGAGGCAGGATCAATTTCAAGCCTGAGAGGTAATTTCATAGTGTATTGAGTACATGTACAGTATACACTTTCGGGCAGCCAGAAGACGCGTAATTGTGATAAACTTCACGGCCGGTCCCTCCCTATGTCCCGTCTTCTGTTATCCGTCGTACTGACTTTAACTGGTGCCGTCCATGTCATGCACGCGGCGCCATTTTCCGCGATCGTCGCGTATGGCGACAGCCTCTCCGATAACGGCAATGTGTATAACCTGCTTGGCTATCCGCCCTCGCCGCCTTATGCGCAACGATTCTCAAACGGTTATGTGGCAGTCGAGCTGATGGCCATGAGTTTGGGGGTGCCGCTGACGGATTTCGCCTGGGGCGGCGCCACAACGGGAGCAGGCAATATTTATGACGGCGGAAATGTCGCCACCTTCAACATACTGCCCGGCATGCGGACCGCCTACGATTTTACGATCGGCAATCCGGCGCTCGACATTGCGAACTCGTTGTTCGTCGTCTGGGGTGGCCCGAATGATTTCCGCTCGCCCGACCCGGCGGACTCGTACCCGTTCGGGGTGGCAACTCGCGCAGTGGACAACCTGATGTACATCGTCGAAGGTCTGCAATCGGCCGGCGCGAAGCACATCCTCGTTCCCGGCATGGGCGACCTCGGCCGGACACCGCTTTTCAATGAACTCGGCCCCATCTTCTCGGGATTGGCCACTACGGTAACGGTAGCCTTCAACGCCGCGCTCCAGTCCCGGCTCGACCTCCTCCCGACGCCTGTTACCTATGTCGACACGTTTGGAATGTTCGACTACGTCGTGAACAACCCCGCGGAATTCGGGTTTACCAATGTCACCGATGCCTGCGTCCAAGGGGACACCGTTTGTGACAATCCGGAAGGCTATCTCTTCTGGGACGACGTTCATGTGACGGCGGGCGGCCATTATCTGCTAGGCACGGCATTTACCGCGGCGGTGACTCACACTCCAGAACCGTCCGCGGCCCTCCTGATCGCGAGCGGCGCGGTACTGCTTGCCGCGGTTCGCAGGCGGCACAAGAAGTCAACCCTTGGGATATAGTGTGGCCTATGCGACTACTCACCGTCCTCGGGCTATTCCTGTTTGCAATCACTACCTCTGCTGGCGAGAAAAAGCTGATGCACTGCTTCGCCTTCACGATCATTGATTCCGCCACAGATGCAGAATGGGCCGCGTTTGCAAAAGCTACCGACGAGCTTCCCGGCAAAATCCCCGGCCTCACCAAGGTATGGCACGGCAAGCTCCGGCAGACATTGTCCATCTTCAATCCCGATCCGGCCAGCCGGAAGAAGCTGATGGCGGGCGAGGAGAAGTCTGCGGGCGAGATCACCTACCGGCCGCGGAAGCACGGCGTCTGCATGGAAATGGATGACGAAGCGGCACTCAAGACATACACCGACCACCCGGCGCACAAGGAGTGGAGTGCCGCTTACGAAAAGGTTCGTGTAGCTGGCACTACCACGTTCGACATCATCGGGCAGTAAGCGCTATCGCGCCAGGTTCAGCCGCCATAGCCAATAGCCCGCGGCCTGCCGCAAATAACGCCAGTTTTCGCGCCAGGCGGTAGTTCCGGACGATTGCCGCGGTGACCCGTACACGGTGATTCCGTGTGCTTCAAACATTCGCTTCGCCCGAAAAATGTGATAGCCGTCGCTCACGACAATGCAGCGGGATAGGTTGCGCTGGTGCAGCATCTCCGCTGCCGCAGCAATCGATTGCAAGGTGCTGGTGCCATGCGGTTCCACCAAGATCGCCTCGGACGGAACTCCTTTGGTCACCAAATAATCTCGCGCCGCTTCTGCTTCGGTGAAACGGGACTGCGCTCCGGACCCGCCCGTGGTGAGAATACGCGGGGCCAGCCCCCGGCGGTATAGCTTCAGCGCATGGTCCAGCCGCGCGCGCAGTACCGGCGACGGCCGCCCCCGGTACTCGGCCGCACCCAGGACAACAATCGCATCGGCTTCCTGCGCTTCATCGAGAGTGGATTGGCGCGCGATCCTCGCCGCTGCCAACGCCAGCGCAATTGCAGCAATCCCCGCCGCCAATCCCGCGCCGGCTATCAAACGTTTCATCCAGGCGAACTCGATTGATTTTACCGGAGAACTTCCCTCAACCCACTTCACCCTTCTGGTATGGATGTCCCAGCGGGTTATATCTGGATGCTGGCAGTCGCCCTTTTTGCCTTCCTACGCGTCGCCGGTGAGATGGAACAGCACCACCGGGCCCGTCGCCTGAATGGGCTTTCGGGATTTCCGAGTGCTACCGTAAAAGTCAACTCCCATGGTGGCCGCTCGGACTCTCAACAGCGCTCGCAATCCGCTCCTTAAAGAGATTCGCCGCGCGCTCCGTCGTGGAGAACCGGCTGACGAAGGTTTGTGTGCCATCGAAGGACGGCACCTGCTGGCGGAAGCCGGCCGGAGCCGTCTCGAGATCGCAGCCGTCTTTGGCCCTGAAGAGTTTTCGAGCTATCCCGGTTTCGTCCAGGTTCCGGACCATGTCCTGGCGGACATCGCGACAACCGAAACGAGTCCTGGCGTCATTGCGCTTGTCCGGATACCGGTCTGGCCGCTCGACGCTCTCTATCGCGCGCCCGCGCTGACTGTCTTGTTGGATGGCTTACAGGATGCCGGCAACGCCGGAACCATTCTCCGGTCCGCGGAAGCGTTCGGCGCCTCCGGTGTCGTCTTCGGGCATGGTACGGTAAGCCGCTGGAACTCCAAAGTACTTCGCGCTTCGGCCGGCTCGATCTTCCGGATACCCACCATTGCCCACGACCTGAGAGGATTGCCCGGCCCGCTCTATGCCGCGTCTCCGCGGGAGGGTACCAGCCTCGAATCGATCGACTGGACCGCGCCTTCGTCCATCGTGATTGGCAGCGAAGCTCACGGCATTCAACCGGAGCTGGCCAGACAGGCAATTCCGGTCCGCATCGCTACGCAAACCGTCGAATCGTTGAATGCCGCGGTAGCGGCATCTATCATTCTTCATGAAGCATTCCGGCAGCGCATCTCTGTTTGACGAAGCCGGCGACGCACCGCTTGCCGAGCGTATGCGCCCTGCAACTCTCGACGAGTATGTCGGCCAGGAGCACCTGCTCGGCCCCGGTAAACCGCTTCGCGTCCAGATCGACCGGAAAGAGCTGAGGTCGTTGATTCTCTGGGGCCCTCCCGGTGTCGGCAAAACCACGCTCGCTCGCCTGCTGGCCGCGGCCACGGGATCGTCGTTTGTCCCGTTCAGTGCAGTTCTGGCCAGCATCAAGGAAATCAAGGAAGTGATGGCGTCCTCCGAGCAGAACCGCCGGCTTGGCCGCCGCACCATCCTGTTCATCGATGAAATCCATCGCTTCAACAAGGCCCAGCAGGATGCCTTTTTG
>CAYTVP010000357.1:0-4847 GCA_964441675.1 uncultured Solibacteraceae bacterium
GGCTATTGAGGAAGCATGGAATCGTTCCGGTTCGGACTTCCGCCAGATTCTGGCCGTCGGATTGCCACTAAACTTAAGTCTGGAGGCATCGTCATTCGCTTCCGGCGGAGTGCTTTCCCGGGAGTGAGGTTATGACTGTTCTGCCTGTGGTGCGACAGTTCATCGAATCGCGCGACCATCGCCTGATGCGGAAGATGAACCGCTGGGATGCACCAACGTGGTTTCGCATGTGGATGCTGGCAGCCACGCGGGGCGGAGATGGGTGGCTGTGGTATGGTCTGGCCGTATCGATTTTGCTGTTTGGCGGGCCGGATCGGTTTCCTGCGCTCAGCGCAGCCGGTATCGCGGCGGGTACCGGCATCTTTCTGTTTCTCTGGTTGAAGCGGCTTGCCGGACGCCGGCGGCCTTGTGCCCTCGAACCTCACGTCTGGGCAAATCTCCTGCCGCCCGATCAGTTCTCCTTTCCCTCCGGGCACACCATCACTGCATTTGCGATGGCAATATCGGCTGGCGGATTTTACCCGCCGCTCATGGCCCCGCTACTTTTTGTGGCGGTTTCGATCGGAATTTCGCGGGTTGTGCTGGGAATGCACTTTCTCAGCGACGTAGTGGCCGGAGCTCTTATCGGAAGCCTGCTCGGCTATTTTTCCTGCAATCTCTTCCAGTAAGTTCCACTGTTTACCCGTCCCGGGCGCCTATCCGGGAACTTTGACTGCTCTTTTGGAGTATCAAGTGTATATCCTTGAGAAGGAATGCTTCGGGGTTAGCAACCTTTCACCGGGAAAAGGAGTCTTAACAGTGAGATGACGTACTGGGGCTATTTTGCTGCCAAGCTGGTTGCCGCCTGGGGTCTTTCGATTCTCCTGAAGCAGGCATTGCGTTCCCTGATCGGGGTCCCCGATTCCGTCACGAAATTCGGCCACCAGCCGTTTGGCCATGATCTGACCTGGACGACGGCCATGATGTTCTACACGCTGATCTGTATCGGCATGATTTATCTCGTAATTCTGGACCAGAAGTATCGCTGCCGTTCCTGTCTCTCCCGGCTGCGGATGCCGGTGAATATGGGCAGTTGGGGCCGGGCAACCATCTTCTCTCCGCCTCGCACCGAGTATATTTGCCCGTTCGGCCACGGAACCATGAAGCAGCACGATCTACAGCTTACCGGCCGCGAAAACCCCGATTGGGTGGAGCATAGCGACATGTGGGAAGAGCTGGAATCTCTTAGCCGTAAATAGATTATCCGGCAGCGGTTCCGTGTCACAATCGAGGTGAGCAGTGCCTGTACGCATCCGGATACGCCAAAAGCCCTGGGGCTTCGTTGTTTTGTGGCTGGTGGCCATTCTGTCAGTTGTCATCGTGGCCGGTATCGCCACTGGAGCGTACTTCTATAGCAAGTACGCCCGCCTGATTGAGCAAAAGCTGGAACAGGGCCCGTTTGCTCGCACCTCCCGCCTGTACGCTACTCCGCAAGTGATCCGGGTGGGCGACCGGATCAGCCCGTTCGAGGTGACCGCGCATCTTAGGCAGACAGGCTATGGAGAAACTCGAACCAATCTCAAGGGTTGGTTTCATCAGCGGGGAGATTCGCTCGAAATTTTCCCCGGTCCCGATTCTTATTTCCGCCAGGATCCCTTCATTGTCCAGTTTGCCGGCGGAAAGGTAAGCCGTATCTTCTCCGTGCAGGACAGCTCCCAACGGACTGAGTATCAGCTGGAGCCGGAGCTGATTACGAACCTGTTCGACCGGCAGCGCCAGAAGCGGCAAATTGTCCAGTTTTCCGAGATCCCGACCATGTTGGTCAACGCAGTGGTAGCGGTGGAGGATAAGCGGTTTTTTCAACACAGCGGCTTCGACCCCTTACGAATTCTCAAGGCGGCTTACGTCGATCTGAAAAAGGGATATCGGGCCGAGGGCGCCTCCACGCTGAGCATGCAGTTGGCGCGTAACTTATGGCTGACACCGGAAAAGACAGTCAAGCGGAAGGCAGCCGAGACGCTGATTACCCTCCATCTGGAACGCACTCTCAGCAAAGAAAAGATCTTCGAGTACTACGCCAACAACGTGGACATGGGCCGGCGCGGAACCTTTCAGATCCTGGGTTTCGGGGAAGCATCCAGGGCCTATTTCGGTAAGAGCATGAAGAATCTCACGCTGGCGGAGGCTGCGCTGCTTGCGGGATTGATTCAACGACCCAGCTTTACCAATCCGGTTCGCTGGCCGGAGCGGGCAAAATCCCGGCGGAACATTGTCCTGCATCTGATGCGCGATAACGGCTACATCAACGACCGCGAGTATGCCGTGGCAGCGGCCGAGCCCGTGAACACCGCCGGTGGCGCCGTCGATTCGAACGATGCGCCTTATTTTGTCGATTTCGTGAACGAATGGTTACAGGATCAGCTGCAGAAGTACGACTTCCAGACGTCGAGCTATCGCATCTATACAACACTCGATCCGCGGCTCCAGACGGCGGCGCTCGAAGCAGTGCAGATTGGCATCAAGGAAGCGGATGGCTTACTCGAAAAGCGCCGTAAGCGGTTGAAGAAACCACCGGAAAAGCATCAGCTTCCCCAGCTTGCCCTGGTAGCGCTGGATGCCGAGACCGGCGAAGTCCGCGCGTTAATCGGCGGACGAAACTATGGAATGAGCCAGCTGAACCGTGCTCTGGCGCGCCGGCAGCCGGGTTCTATCTTTAAACCCTTCGTTTATGCGGCTGCCGTCGATACGGCGATTCATCCGCAGGACGGGCAGCCGATCCTGACGCCGCTCACATCCATCGAGGATGCTCCGACAACGTTCGAGCACGACGGTAAGCCATACAAGCCAAACAATTACGGTGCTAAGTTTTATGGTTCGGTTTCGCTGCGGACGGCGCTTTCTAAGAGCCTGAATGTCCCAACGGTCAAGGTGGCGGAGATGGTCGGCTACGAACAGGTGGCAGACATGGCCAAGAAGGCGGGCTTAACCGGTCAGGTCGGGACGCCGGCGGTAGCGCTTGGATCGTACGAAGCGACGCCGCTCGACATGGCCGGTGCCTATACCGTTTTCACCAACCAGGGGGATTATCTCCGGCCGACGTTTATCCGGGCGATTTACGAGCAGGACGGGGAGCCGATGTATGAAAGCAATCACGAACGCCGCAACGTCATGGATCCACGCGTCGCGTTCGTGATGGTGAACATGATGGAGGAAGTGGTCCGCAGCGGGACCGCGGCGGGTGTCAGAAGCCGGGGATTCCGTCTTCCCGCCGCCGGGAAGACAGGTACTTCCCACGATGCCTGGTTTGCAGGGTTCACCAGCAAGCTTATCTGCGTGGTTTGGGTAGGATTTGACGACAACACCGACATGAAGCTGGACGGCGCGAAGGCGGCGCTGCCGGTCTGGACGGAATTTATGAAACGTGCCCATCAGATTCGCGAGTATCGGAATCCGGCACCTTTCAATCCTCCGGAAGGCGTGACAATGATCAACGGCTGTACCGGCGGGCTTCAGGAAGCCTTCATTTCCGGGAGCGAGCCGGTGAATCCTTGCGGGGCTGACACCATGGTGGCGGGCTGGGAGGATTTCGGACTTCCCGCGACCTCGCCGCAGACTGACGGAACTGTGCTCCCGCCGCGCGCGACCGAGCGTGCGGATTCGACGATTCTGCTGCCTGACCAAGGATCATCCACTCCCGAACAGAAGGCGAAAGAGAAAAAGGAAAAGAAGGGTATCTGGAATCGGATTCGCGCTATATTCAAGTAGCACGTAAGCATTGAGAGGCGATTATGGTTTGCGCAAACCCGATTCTCCTTGTCGCCGTCGCAACCTTAGCGTTAGAAACATCTAAGGCTCAAACGGCTGGTTTGAGGCAACAAGGTTTCAACGAGACGATTCCTGGCCTGATCGAACGTCCCGTATTAGAGCCCCCGAAGAAAAGCTTATCGAATGAGATGCGGGGAGATATTTTTATGGCCCGCAAGATGTTCCGCGAAGCTGTGGACATGTACAGTTCGATGCCCGATTCCGCAGTCAAATGGAACAAGGTGGGGATCGCGTACCATCAGATGCTCGACTTGAAGACCGCAAAAAAATACTATGAAAGGGCGATCAAGTTGGATCACCAGTATTCCGAGGCTGTCAACAATTTGGGCACAGTACACTACGCGCGAAAAAGCTACCGGCGTGCGATCAGCTGCTATAAGAAGGCCCTAAAAATCCGTCCGCAGTCGGCTTCCGTATTGTCGAATCTGGGTACGGCGTACTTCGCGCGCAAAAAGTATGAAGATGCGTTAGAGGCATATCAGCAAGCTCTGGCGATCGATCCGGAAGTATTCGAGCACCGGAATTCCGCTGGGGTGCTACTGCAGGAACGCTCGGTCGAGGAGCGCGCGAAGTTCCACTTCTACTTAGCCAAAACGTATGCGAAGGCGGGTGCTCACGATCGGGCCCTGCTTTATCTTCGCAAGGCGCTGGAAGAAGGATTCCGCGACCGGCACAAAATGACGGAGGACCCAGAGTTCGCGATGATGCAAGAAATTCCGGAGTTTCAGGAGCTACTCCGGTTTGAGCCGAAGATTCTTTGATCCGGATCGCAGCGATTTTATTGCTGGCAGGTGCCGGACTATCGTGCTCGCGGTCCAGTACACGTCTGCATTTGGCTTTGATTCCGGCCGAAAACTTGTCGGGTAACCCGTCGCTCGATTGGATATCGCCCTCGGTTCCTGCCATTCTTGCGACACAACTCGAAGGCTTGCCGGAGACGGATATTACACGCGTTCCGGCGCGGCAGGACGCTCCTGCCAGGGCTCGCGTGTTCTACTGCAAGTACGCCGGAGCGGCTTCGAATCTGACGATCGATTGTTGGC
>CAYTVP010000358.1:0-4832 GCA_964441675.1 uncultured Solibacteraceae bacterium
GTCCATGTTGTCTCCGCCCAGGAGAATGTGATCGCCAACTGCCACACGCTCCAGCCGCAGCTCGCCCTTTTCTTCCGTCACCGCGATTAGCGTGAAGTCCGTGGTGCCGCCGCCGATATCGATGACCAGGATCAGATCACCGACGGAAACCCTTTGCCGCCAGTCCGGATGACGCTCGATCCAGGCGTAGAAGGCGGCCTGCGGCTCTTCGAGCAGAATGATCTCCGGATAGCCTGCCTGCTTTGCGGCAAGCTGTGTCAGCTCCCGCGCCACCGCATCAAACGAAGCCGGAACGCCGACGACAACCTGCTGCCCGGCGAAGGCTATTTCCGGATTTTGGAAGTTCCAGGCTTGGAGAATGTGCGCCAGATATTCGCGCGATGCTCCGACCGGCGAAATCTTGTCCACACCCCCCGGCGCATTCAACGGAAGGAGAGGCGCGGTACGATCGACACCCGCATAGGAAAGCCAGCTCTTCGCTGAGGAAACCAGCCGTCCCAACGTCTCTGCGCCGCGTTTCTGGGCGAATGCGCCGGCGATGTACTGAGGCGACTCGTTCCACGGCAATGCACCGTTTTCATTCGCGGCCGGCGCGTACAAAAAGGACGGTAGCAGTGGCTCCGCGCGCACCTCGCCCGCGTTCACTACCTGCGGTACAGAGAAAAGCTCCAGCGGCTGATCCGCCGCACCGTGCGCGACACCACAGTGCGTAGTGCCAAGGTCGATGCCGACAACCATCGACGGCTATTCGACTTCCACTTCTGCGGGGGCCACAATCGCAAGATTAGTGCGCGAAGGGATGTTCGGTAGCGCCACGGAATCCACCTTCCAGCCCCTGTGGCGCAGAATGCCGCCCGGTACCCGGCCATCCGGAGGAACATTGCCGACCAGCTTTACGGTATCGGTGTCGCCGACTTTCGTATAGGCGCCTTCGACGCCATCGATCACCGGCGAGAGCTTGAAATACTGCGTGATGGTCTTCTGACTTTGCTCATGCATAGACCGTACGGCAGCGCCTACCTGATCGTCGGAATACGCGGAGATGTCTTCCATGAAGAAGTCTACCAACCGTGCATCCCGCTGCAGGATTCCCAGCACCTGCAAAGCCCCGTCAGATGCTTTGACGTGAGCCTCCGGCGCCTTGGCGGCCGGCTTTGCCGCGGTGCGAGTCATCAAGCCGAGTTCGACTGCCAGATGTTCCGGCAGCTTCCCGCTTCCCAGAATCGCGAAGAAACATCGGAAAGCGAGCCCAATACGTCCCAAAGGAAACCTCCAAAATCAACAGGATACAACGCAGTCTGGATCGTCCCTAGATTACAGAAGGGGAATTACAGACTGGGAACGATCGCGGGTCCGTCCGCGGCAGGCATCACGACAGTCGATTCCTGCAGCTTCTTCAGCTCGCGCCGCGCAATGGTAGACCAGGAACTGACAGGATCGAGCTTCAGATAGATCCTCCAGTGTTTCAGCGCCTTCATCGTCTGGCCTTGAGACTGATGCAATAGAGCGATGTTGTAGTGGGCGTCGGCGTAATCCGGGCGCAGGCGCAGCGCCTCTTCGTAGTGTTTGAACGCGCGCTGGCGATCCCCACGCTCGTCGTAAAGATTGCCCAGATTGAAGTGTGCAAGCGAGTAGGTGGGATCGGCGCGAATGGCGCTTCGATAATGGCGCTCCGCTTCCCGCCACAATCGCGCGTTGAAATACATCGTGCCGAGATTGACGAATGCTCCCGCGGAAGTATCGTCCAACTCCGTTGCAGTCCGGTAAGCCGTGATAATTTCCTCTGGCGGGGCGCCTTCCTGCTCGAGATCGAGACCCCGCTGAAACCACTGTTCCGCTTCGAGGCGGCGCTTTCTGGCCTCCCGGCCCGCGCCGTGTTTTTGAAATTCGATGGCTTCGGGCGTATCGAAGCGGAGACGCAGTTGTCCGCTCCATAGCTCAACCGCCTGGCCGGGAAGCTTCAGGAATGTGCGCCGGCCGCGTTTGACGACACGAGCATCGCGAATGATATCCGTCGAGCCGAACTCTTCCCGAATCCATTCGATGGCATCGCGCAGGCGGCTCCCCTGTAACCCCGCATTGTAGAGACTGGCTAAGCCCCGCAAAGTGACAAGATCGTCGTGCGAGAGAGTCCTGCCTTTCGGAAGTAGATTCTGCTGCTGCCAGCTTCGCAGTAAGCGGGGAGAAACTTGCGCCTGGCGGCAGATTTCTCGTGGGGAATACACCTGCGCCATCAATGTGACGGCCACGAATCCGAGTGTATCATTCAGGCCTGCGATTTCCCGCACGGAACTCGCGGCTGGATCAGTATACTGTTATTTGCAAGTGATTGGCAGAAACGGCCGGAGCTTAGCGGACCTTGACCAACACGAGATCGGTGTGCTCGAAAGCCTTGACCTGCCTGATTATTTGTCTGAGCGTCTGATGCAAGTCGGATTCATCCCCGGTGCCACGGTAGAGGCCACTTATGCCGCGCCCGGCGGCGGCCCGCGTGTTTATAGTGTAGGGGGCGTCGATATTGCACTGCGGCGCGAAACCGCGCGATCGTTAAAGATTCGCTGAAAACGCCATGGCCGATTGCCATACTGCTACACCGACGGCTCTCGATGCTCCTCCTTACGCCGCAACCGGCCGGCGGCTGGTGGCGCTTGTCGGCCCTCCGAATTCCGGCAAATCCACGCTCTTCAATCTCCTGACCGGGCTGCGCCAAAAGGTGGCCAACTATCCCGGAGTCACCGTGGAGCACCACCTTGGCCGTGCAATTCTCACGGATCATCGCGAAGTGGATGTAGTCGACCTGCCGGGCGTCTACAGCCTCCATCCACAATCCGAGGATGAACAGGTCACTCATGATGTGCTCGAAGGCGGAACACGAGGCCTTCAGCGGCCGGATGCGGTTTTACTGATCGTCGATTCCACCGGCCTGGCGCGGAATCTGGCGTTGGTGGCTCCGATCCTGACGCTGGGCATTCCCGCAATGCTGTTGCTGAATATGGCGGACGATCTCCGCGGGCGCGGCGGCGCGGTGGATGTTGCCGCAATGTCCGAGCAGCTGGGGATTCCGGTCGCGCTGATCAGCGCCGCGCATGGCGAAGGAATCGAGAGCGTGCGCGATTTTCTATCGGGACGTGTCGCCGGGCCCGCACGTGTTGAGCTTCCAGTGCTTTCCAATGTCCCGGATTGCCACCGGTGGGCAGCGGGCGTAACCCAATCGTCCGGGTACCGCGCACCAGGTCCCGCCGCGTGGACTCGCAAGCTGGACCGCATTCTCCTTCACCGTGTTTGGGGTCCTGCGATTCTCACAATAGTCCTGGCTTGCATCTGGTGGGTGATCTTCGCGGCCGCGACGCCCATGATGGATGCCGTAGACGCCGCAATTTCCACTTCCGGCGATTGGCTGCGGAGGATCCTCCCGGACGGAGTGGTCCGAAGCCTCGTAGTGGATGGAGTCTGGAGCGGTGTCGGCAGCGTTGTCATCTTCCTGCCGCAGATCCTGCTTTTGAGTCTCTTCATCGCATTGCTGGAGGACTCGGGCTACATGGCGCGCGCCGCTTTGTTATCGGACCGGCTTTTGGCCCGGATCGGCCTGCAAGGCCGCGCCGTAATCCCGCTGGTGTCGGCGCTTGCCTGCTCTGTGCCGGCCATCATGGCCACCCGCACGATCGGCAACCGGCGCGACCGCCTGGCGACAATTTTCGTTGCACCGTTCATGGTGTGTTCCGCCCGCCTGCCTGTTTATACGCTGCTGATTGCGGCTTTCGTGCCCGGGTCGGCATGGGTGAAGGCGGCAACCATGTTCGGTATGTATGCGCTCGGCGCTTTGGCGGCGGTACTTACGGCGTGGCTGCTGAAGTCCACCGTACTGAAAAACGAACGGTCGCCATTTCTTCTCGAGATGCCGCCGTATCGATGGCCCAACTGGCGCTCGCTACTTCTGCGGATGGCGGATCGCGGCATGATCTTCCTTCGCCGCGCGGGAACGGTCATTCTCGTGGTGGCGATTGGATTGTGGATTCTGGCATCGCTGCCGCTGAAAGACGGCCAGCCTCCTGAGATTGCCGACAGTTGGGCCGGCGACATCGGCCATGCGATCGAGCCGGTTATCAAGCCGCTGGGCTTCAACTGGAAGATCGGTATTGGTTTGATTACGTCGCTCGCCGCTCGCGAGGTTGTCGTGGCAACTCTCGGCACAATCTACGGTATCGAGGGCGCCGAGGACGATCCGGAAAGCCAGAGTCTTCAGGCTGCGATTAAACAGGACCTGACGCCCGCTTCGGCGGCCGCGCTGATGGTGTTCTTCGCCTTTGCGCTGCAGTGCTTCTCTACCGTGGCGATTGTCCGTCGCGAGACCGGCGGCTGGAAGTGGCCGGCTGCGCAGTTCGCGTATATGCTGGCGCTCGCCTACGCCGGCGCGTTTGTGGCCTACCGCATCTTTTTGTAGCCTGCCTCATCAAAACCGTATAGGGCTCAACGCCCGGGTTACAGTATAGGTTTCCATGCACAACGTAGTGATTTTGGGGTCCGGCTGCGCCGGAAATACGGCGGCTGTCTATACCGCGCGAGCAGGCTTACAGCCATTGGTTTTCGAAGGGCATGAGCCCGGAGGACAGTTGTCCATCACGACAGACGTCGAGAATTTTCCGGGTTTCCCCGACGGCATTATGGGCCCCGAACTCGTGGAGAACATGAAGAAGCAGGCCCAAAGGTTCGGTGCCGAGTATCGCTACGGTACTGCGATCGATGCCGACTTCTCCAAACGGCCCTTCCGGCTTTCGATCGATGGCGAATGGATTGAGACGCGTACACTCATCGTCGCTTCCGGTGCTTCGGCG
>CAYTVP010000359.1:0-4374 GCA_964441675.1 uncultured Solibacteraceae bacterium
CATCCAAAGCCCTCCCGGACGCTACCTCTGGCTTCGCCTTGAGCTGGAGGGAAATGGCTTCATCACTCCGGCAATACGCGGAGTTCGGATCGAATTTCCACGAATCAGTCTTCGCCGCTATCTACCGGCCGTATTCGCAGAAGACTCCGTCAGCGCGGATTTCCTGGATCGCTTCCTCGCCAACTTTGACACGTCACTCCGTTCGATTGAAGTAACTCTCGATCAGCAGGCAGCATATTACGATCCGCGTTCCACTCCTGCCACCGTCGATCCAAAGACTGGAATTGATTTTCTTTCGTGGCTCGGCTCCTGGATCGGAGCCAGTTTGGAACGACAGATGCCGGAGGCCAAGCGGCGGCAGATGCTGGTGGATGCGGGCCAGTCGCTTCGTCTTCGCGGCACGCGCGAAGGACTATGGCAACAACTGCTGAACCTCATTGGCTGGAAGCAAGCGGCCGAAGCGTGTCCTGCGGACTGTTCAACACCGGGACGCTGTCACACCCGTGTTGCGTGTCCGCCCGAATCATGCAGGCAATGCATCCAGCCTCCGGAGCTGATATTGGAGCACTTTCAAGTCCGGCGCTGGCTCTTCGAGGGTCTTGGATCATTGGGCGCGTGCGCGGAGCTGTGGGGCCGGCGCATCGTAAATCGAAGCCAACTCAATGCTGGCGCTCAGGTAGGGGCCACGCAACTCGTAACGTCCAACGATCCGGTCCGCGATCCGTTCCACTACACTGCGCACCGGTTCACCGTGTTCGTCCCTGGTTGTTTCGAGACTTCGGACGAGATGCGCCGATCGCTCTACAACCTGCTGAAGTCCGAAAGTCCCGCGCACACCAGGTACGAAGTGGAGTTTGTGAAACCGCGATTTCGGATCGGTTTTCAATCCTCCATCGGTCTCAATTCCGTCGTAGGCCGTATTCCGGAGGGAGTGACGTTGGATACCACGAAGTTGGTTTCCGGCAGCGTTCTCACAGGCTCCCCAAAGCGGCGCCTGCCTGCCGAAGTTGGAGCAACAACCTTACTGAGTAATTAAACAGGAGATTGCGATGCACAAGATAAATGACTGCGGTTGTCAAGAGGCATGTCCCGAATGCGCAATCGGCCCGTTTTCGAGGAACCACTACTTCACGGGCAAGCTCCTTGTCGAACGCGATTTTCGAGACGAGCAGACGTACTTTATCGATAAGCTGCGCCATCACCAGCAGCTGCTGCACGGATGGGGCGTGATCTGCGGCCTTCAGGTGGTGGAGCATCCGAACCCTGCCTGCCAGAATCGTATCGTTTGTATCGAGCCGGGTGCCGCTGTTGATTGTTGCGGCCATGACATCGTCGTTCGCGAGCGCGATTGCATCGATGTCACTGCGCTTTCCGGCTATGATGACCTTTCCGGCAGCACTGACACTCATACGCTGCAAATCTGTCTTAAGTACAAGGAATGCCCAACTGAGAAGATTCCCGTACTCTATGACGATTGTTCCTGCGACGATACGCAGTGCGCCCCCAATAGAATTCTTGAGTCCTACGACGTAGGTCTGATCGTCGATCCTCCGAGTACTCCTGATACTGCACACGCACCGGGCTTGTCCTGGAGCAATAGCGTCAGTATCGCCGATGCCGTAAAGACGATCGTGCATGCGCCGACGACACGTATGTATGTGCTCAATGCCAGCGGAACAGTATTCCCAATCAGAACTGACAATCACAGCGTACTCACACCGCTGGCTCTTTCCGGTAGTGCGTTGGACCTGGCGGTGTCCAACGACGGCCAGCGGCTTTATGTCGTTGTCGACCTAAACCCTCGCGAACTTCACGTCTTTGACACTACAGATCTGTCCGCGGCGCCACTGCACACGCTACCGATTGCCGGAAGCGACAACAGTGCCCTCGAACTGGCCGTCATGCCGTCACCAGCTAATCGCTTAGTGGCACTCACTCGCGAGACAGGACAGATAACTGTCTGGCAGACGGACATCAACAACGCTGCCGGAACTCCCGCGAGCCCCGACACGATTGCACTGGCGGCCAACCTTCAGGGTGTGGCTCTTTCTAGCGACGGCACCAAAGCATATTCGATGGAGCCGTCTCAGCACAGGATTCAGGTGGCAGACATTGCCACCAAAGCTCCTGCGCCGGCGCTTCCCGTGCCGCCGGGAACGCTGGATCTCGCCGGAATCACGACGGTCCGGCTGCCGGGGCCAGACCGGCTGGCTTTGGTGTCGCGAACCGAGAGATTACTGGCCCTTCTTCAACCCGGGGTGGCGAACGTAAAAACTGCTGCGCTCGATCATCCGCCTGAGTTTGTTTCCGTCTCTGCGGATGGAGTCTGGGCTTACGTGGTCGAGCACGATGGTACCGATTCGTTTCTTCAACTCGTGAACTTGGCACGGGTCTGGTCAGGACAGACCGGGGCAGTCATGCCCGCCTTTCCGCTCGGCGCAAACTCTGCGTTGGCTGTGCCTGTGCCAGGTGGCCTTTATGTGCCATGGCTGGGAGATGCGCAGACAGTGGGCGACGGTGGAGTTGCGATTCTCGAAGTCAGCGAAACAGAGTGTCTCGATATTTTCCGGCGAACTGGCACTTGCTGCACCTGCGACACGGCCGATTGCATCGTTCTTGCGACCATCGAAAACTACCGCGTGGGTGATAGGCTGCTGAACCAGACCGCTCCCGCGTCTGATCCCATCGCCGACGCCGCAGCGCATATCGCACGGCTAAACAACATCAAGGACCGGCGGCTCCTGCCCAGCACGCAGACGCTGTTGAAGGTTATTGAATGTATCGCCGATCACGGAACTGGAGCGCCTGGTCCTCAGGGGCCGCCTGGACCTCAGGGGTCCCCCGGCGACGACGGCCCTCCCGGCCTGGGGTTGAATCCTGATCTCCCAAAGATTCTCGATATCGGCTGGAACCATGCGGGTGTGATTCGCGCCGACGTCTTTACAGAATCGAATCGCTATGATGCGCACCCAAGCGAGATCTTAAACAGCGACCGGCTTCCGGCACTGACAATCTACTTCAATCGCGAGGATCTGCGAGGCATCGATCGACAGTCCTTCCGTGTCAGTCTTGCGTTTCCGAGGATGATCGACGGTAGAAGGTTTACTGGACTGTACGACATCGTTGATCTGTACGGTTATCTTCTGGATCTCGGTCCGCGAAATACACCACACACCGGTGAAGCCGCAAAATCCGCGTGGGCGTTCGTACCCTACCGCGAGTTCTTTGAGAATTCTCATGGACTCTTTCCGCGTATCTGGGACGGACGGAATAACTATTCGACTCAGTTCGACGACCTGCAACTGGACATGCCTGTCCTGCGGATCGCGTTGAAGGGCGACTTTGTTTGGACCGGTCCGGATTTTCTGGAAGACGGCACACTCGATGCCGACAACGTCGGTGGACGAGTTGGTTTGAATGTTGCTCGCAGTGGGCCGATCACAGGAGGACAGAATCCCTCCGGCAATCTTACGCAAGGCGGTGATTTCGAAAGCTGGCTCTATTTGGAGCAGCCCGTCGTAGTGCCGGGGCCAGCCACGAGGGGTGGTGCGGACTTCGGCATTTCCCCGGAAGCGCCCGTCCCGGCGTCCCCAAAGGCAGCCACGAAGGATAGGAGGAAGTCACGATGAACCCGACCGCTGCAGCCAGCCGGGCGGCTTACACAACCAGGACGAGCCAGCCCGACCCCTGTACTCCGTGTCCCGAGTGTCGAGGGTTGGAGTGTCTTTGCCGCCCAAGGTTCTACGCAGGGCAATTACTTACCGAAGCCGATCTCAACCGTCTGGATCAATACATTGTTGCCAAAAACCGTCTGCATAACCGGTATGTGCATGGCTGGGGCGTGGCATGCGGCCTCGAAGTAGTCTGTCATCCTTGCGGCCAACAGATCGTCGTGAAGGCGGGTTACGCGCTCAGTCCCTGCGGTGACGACATCATTCTTTGTAATGAAGTGCCTGTCGATATCTGCCAGCTCATCACCGGCTGCTGCGAACCCGAACCGGACGATTGCTTTCCTCCACGCCCTCGCCCTCCGGCATGCGATGAGGTCAGGCAGCAATGGATTCTGGCAGTTTGCTACGACGAGCAACTATCCCGTTCCGTGCCCACGCTGAAGGCTTCGAACGGGTGTTCACCCAAGTGTGGCTGCGGTGGTCACGGCGCTTGCAGCTGCGGCAAATCCGGAAAGCAAACCACTTCATCCGGCACGCGCTCGCTCCGTCCGCCACCCGTTCAATGCGAACCGACGGCGGTATGTGAGTCTTATCGATTTGTCGCTTATCCGGCGCCCGCGGCGGGCCGCGAGTTGGAGAGTGGAGCGATGTTCGATCGGTTTCTGGCGTGCCTCGCGAAGCTTAGCGAAAAGCTCCCGCCGCT
>CAYTVP010000359.1:4384-4830 GCA_964441675.1 uncultured Solibacteraceae bacterium
CAGTAGCCGCTCTGCAAGCTTGGTGCGCGGAACTGCGCTGCGTCCTGGCGGAACATTTCCGGCAGTTTCCGGGCACCAGCTGTGCGCTGCGGGACTCACTCTCAGCGTCTTGTCCACCCGCGTCGCCTGATATTACTCCGCACCAATACCTGATGCTGGTCGCTCAACAACTGCTTCCGATTCTCGTTGAGTACTTGCGCGGTTGTCTCTGTTCCGCCCTCCTACCGCCCTGTCCGGAGCCTGCGTTATCCAATTGCGTTCCGCTGGCGACACTGACTATTCAGCGGAAAGATTGCAGGATTCTCCAGGTGTGCAATCTGGAAGGGCGCAAGTTTCTCACAACCTTCCCAAACCTGCAGTATTGGTTGTCCTGGCTGCCCTACGTGCGAAACCTCAGAACAGCCTTGGAACGAATCTGCTGCCGGATCATTCCGCAGCGCCGGGAC
>CAYTVP010000360.1:0-4824 GCA_964441675.1 uncultured Solibacteraceae bacterium
GAGATATGCTGAAAAACAACGGGTCGAATTCCTCAATTCCGTCAATAAAGCCGCCCCATTTCCCGTAGGACGTTTCGACTCTCGCTGGATCGGGATCATAATGCGATTCAATGTTCCAGCGTTCTGGGGGCACTTCTGTGATGGAAACTTTTCCCGCGTAGAGATTTCTCCAGAACTCGCTGGCATTCTTGGCACCGGCAAATCGGGCGGACAGACCGATTACTGCGATGGCATCTGGCACCATATCGTCCGCGCGTAAGGACTGTACTGGATGATCCCGCGCCTGACGAGCGATATCATCTTGGGGTAATGTGGACGGACCCCGGTGTAACGTGGGATGCCTATCTGCGATATATCCAGCCAGGTCAGTGATGGTCGGATAGTCATAGAGCGTCTCAACACCAAGCTTCAAACCCAGTTGCCTGTTTACAGCATCCAGTAGCTTGAGCCCGGTGAGCGAGTCCAGACCATACTCGGAGAAGCGAGCACCCACTCGGATTTCAGTGAGGCTTATCTCCAGTACCGTAGCAATATTCTTCAGAATTACATCAGCGATCCAATCACGCGAACTCTGGTCAGTCGCTGCCAGGGACGATGACACCGCGTCGCAATATGGGGTTGACGTCCGAATGCGCTGGAGATTCTGCTCGTATAGCAGCGAATACTCTGAGCCCGCCTCCTTCATCGCCCGCAGCAACAGATACCTCATGAAACCTTGGCGAAGTGCTTTTCCGAAGTTGTCCCAACCCTTTAGGGCCGCTCCGACAGCCACCTCGTCGGCAGCGTTTTCCGCCAGGACCGCGCCAGCTTCCTCCGGTTGCGAGTTCTCCAGCGAGTTAGCAATCTCTTGGCTCGCATCGATCGACTCGATTAGCCGGAATCCATTGGTGGCCAGCAATTCGCAATACTCTGTCTCGGTCGAAGTAAAAGACCCTGTCCCGCGAACTCGCACCGGGGCTGCTGTTTTGGCGACACAATCGGCGAGTACCAAGAGCCCGCCCTCTGCCAGATGCGCCGTCAAGTTCGCGAACAAACCGGATTTGTCTTCGATGTGATGTGCTACTTCCAGCCCGATAGCGGCATCAAATCGGCCGGGGAATGGGTCTCTTGCGCTATCGGCATGGCGGACCTCAATCCGATCGAGCAGGCCTGCCTGTTTTGCTCGTCTCTCACCTAGCTCCGCCTGCCGCCCGGAGATAGTGAAACCAACACACGCAATCTTAGGATTTCGCTTCGCAAGGAGGATTAGATCTGTCGCTACTCCACAACCGAAATCGAGAATGCGCAATGGCTGTGAGACATCAAGACCTCGGAAAAGCACTTCACGCATCTCTCGTTGCTTTTCGATGACAAGCGAATGATGTTCGGGAAATCGGTCCGGTTGCTTCAATACCTTCGACCAGGAGAATCCCGGGATCGGCGCCGGTAGCGGAGGAAGCGTCAGATACTGTTCGACGAACCCGTCGGCAGATCCTTCGGAAGCTGCATCGTAGAGTATCGAGACCGGATTGTTTGGCTGCTCAATGGATGGTGATTCGATATCCGTCAACCAGTACCGTGTACGCTCGAATGGATAAGCCGGAAGACTGATTCGCCGGCGCGTTACCGGGTTATTGAGTGATGCCCAGGCCACGTTACCACCTGTCACCCAGTGACTTGCCGCGCCCTTCAGGTCCGCAGCTTTATAGAGAGAACGGTGATTATTAGTGCCTGCGTTGCCTCGGAAGGACTCCTGCCCCTCTTCGACACCTTCCAGGTAGGCGTCAATGCGAAGTATAAGCTGCTCGGTTGTGCGACAGATCGTCGCCCAGCGCTCGTCGAATGCCTCCCTTCCCGTCTGCAGTGTAAACGCAATATCAGGCAGATTGACCTCACGATCATCCGCGGCGATGCGACGCTTCAAGAACGAGCTGAGGCGTTGCAGCGCATCACGAAGCCGCTCCGCGTTTCGAGCAGACAGGACAACCAGTTCATCTGACGACACCGCCTTCTCTGGCGTAGACTCTAAATACTCTTCCAGAATCAAATGAGCATTTGAGCCTCCGGCGCCAAAGGCGCTGACGCCAGCCCGCCGGGGGTAAGTATGCTCGTTACCCTCTTCGTTGAGCTTCAAGGATTGCCACGGCTTCGAGCGCTGTGCGACATAGAAAGGGGAATCTGTGAAGTCGATTCGTGGGTTCAGCCGTTCCGCATGAAGGCACGGAACGATGGTCTTATACCTGAGCTGAAGCAGAACCTTTGTCAGCGCGGCGATACCGGAAGCTGATTCGAGATGACCGATATTCGCCTTTACCGATCCAATCGCGCAAAACTGCTTTTCGGCCGTAAACGGCTCGAACGCGCGTTTCAAGCCCGCGATCTCGATCGGATCGCCGAGGGCTGTCCCAGTGCCGTGCGCCTCCAAATAGGTCACCGTACGCGGATGAATATCCGTTTGCCGCCACGCTTCGGCGATCACGCTGCCTTGAGCTACCGGACTGGGTACAGTAAATCCGTTTGTCCTTCCACCAGCATTTATCGCGCTACCTTTAATAACTGCATAGATCCGGTCTCCATCTCGCACAGCATCAGCTAAAGGACGAAGAAGAACCGCCCCAACGCCCTCGCCATCGACAAAACCATCGGCACCATCCGCAAAGCATCGGCATTCATCGCTCTTCGAAAGCATCTTAAGCTGACTGAGCCCGATGTGCTGAATTGGATGTAGGATCAGGTTCACGCCACCGGCAATTGCAGCCCCACATTCGCCACGGCGAATGGATTCAAGCGCCAGATGGATAGCAGTTAACGATGATGAGCAGGCCGTGTCGATGGCCAGGCTAGGGCCGTGAAAATCAAACGTAAACGATACCCTGTTCGCAATCGACCAATAGTTGGCCTGAGCGCCTGTGAAACGGCCTTTGTTCCATTCGTCCACTCCCAGCCACTGGTAGGCACCGTACATTGCGCCGACAAAAACCCCAACATCGGCCGAGGCCGGTCGATGAATTCGCTCCGCCAAGCTCTTCGGCGTGTAGCCGGCATCCTCTAATGTCGACCAAGCTGTTTCCAGGAACAGCCGTTCCTGCGGATCCATAGTCCGTGCCTCGCGAGGCGAGATCTTGAAGAACAAAGGATCGAACTTGTCTATATCGTTGAGGAAACCTCCCCACCGGGTATAACTTTTATCTTCACGTCTGCCGTCAAGATCGCAGTGTTCTCGATAGTCCCATCTGTCACTCGGGATCTCGCCGATCGCAGAACGTCCCGCGCGCAAATTTTCCCAAAACTCATCGAGATCCGCAGCGCCGGGATAACGTCCGCTCATTCCGATGATGGCAATATCCATGTTGCCGCCGGAACAAAGTGCGCTTGGAGTTCTCTCGTCCCGAACGCTTGCTTCGATTCGCTTCGAAAGAAGGTGGCCATTCGAAGCAGACAACATCTGTTCAAGCGCCGCCCGGCGGGTAGATGTCAGATAACCAGCAAGCTCCTGGATCGTCGGGTACTCGAAAAGGACTGTCTTCGGCAATGAACCGAGGTCTCTCTCGAGCCGCGCTAAAACGTCGAGCATTACCAGCGACTCTCTGAGGCCATATTGACCGATATTCTCGGTTTCACGAAGCGACGCCGGGTCCAGTTTCAGCGCCGTGCCAATTTCATCCTTCAGATACTGCGCAGTGGCTTCCAGCAGATCCTGGCCGCTCCTCTTGCCGGTATTACTAGTGGCTCGTTCGCGAACATCGGGCTCTCCGGCCGCAGCCGTTAGTACAATCTGCGATGACCATCCCAGCGCGCCACCCATCGTGTCGATCGACCGAAACTCCGCGTCGCTCAGGAGGCGCTTCCATGTTTCTGTGCCAGCTAGCGGACTATGCGGAAGTCGATCCTGGAAATCCGTAAAGGTCCACCAGCCCGGCGTCAGGCCGAATGTAAGCGTCAAGAAGTCGCGAGCTTCAACAATCTCATTAATGATCAACACGCCGCCCGGAGCAACGAACTTCTTCAACTTCGCCAGAGTTCCAGATAAGGAACGCGTGGCATGGAGAACATTAGAAGCGATGACGATGTCATAGTCTTCCGTTCCCATCTCCGATTCAATGTCCAGCACCCGGCATTTAACTGACGGATACTTCTGCAGCGTCCGCTCCGCTTGGTGAACAAGACCCGCGGCAACATCCGTGAATAAATAGACGTACTCGAATGAGTTTCCAATCGCATCAAGGACGCGCATGGTGGTGCTGCCCGTTCCAGCCCCGACTTCCAGAATCCGAACGACTGGTTTAACTTGGGCGCACCCATGCTTGTTTACAAAATCTGCGACTATGCCGTTATAGAAATCGGCAATCGCGTTTCCTTGATATGTACTTTCAACATCTACCGTCGACCCGGACGGAAACAGCACGTCAACAAAACTTCGCTTCCCGGACAATACTGCAGGGTATGCATCGATACAGCGTTCGAGAAGGCTTATATAAGTTCTTATCTCAGGGTAGACTTCTAATAGTGCGGTCTTCCGCCCACTAAGCCATTGGTCAACGCCCTCTCGGACGATCCGGTCCAATTTATCCGTACCGACAAACGATTTTCCGTCACCGGTCAACCATCCCGCACGCTGAAAAACGTCTAGGACGGCATCAAACATGCGCAGATACGCCTGGGAAATGTCCAAACGGAGTATCAGTTCGGATTTCGCGAAGCGGTCGCCGCTTCGGACACCTACCCCGGTAAGATACTTCAGTAAGTAATCTCGTCCGTATCGCTCAAGCTGATCGAAAGCACGCGCTGTCAGCTCCAATCTCATGTGAGACGGGTTTCGTTTTTGGTCGAACTTACTGTATGGCG
>CAYTVP010000361.1:0-4804 GCA_964441675.1 uncultured Solibacteraceae bacterium
GTCGCTGAATAGATTCGTAACATCGGTTGAAAATTGGGCATCTCCATTCGTCGGGTTGGAATACTGGGCATCCATGTTGCGCCAGAAATATCCGCCGCCCATCCGCATCGAATGACGCCCTAGAACCTTGGAAAGGCGCGCCGTGTACTGGTGGCTCCGTTCCAGAATGGTTTCTCCGCCGCCGCCCCCCATCGTCATGTAACCCGCGGGCGCGAAATTCACCATGGTGCCACACAAGGCATTCGGATCGAAGATCGAAACGCCAGATCCAGAGAGAATTCCTTCACGGGTCAGATCGTTGCGGTACGAAGGGCAACCCGGATTGTCGGGACTGCTGAAGCCGTACTTGACCTCCAGCACCGTGGAGGGGCTGAAAATGTGATTCCAGCCCATGCTGTAATTCTGGACGTCGTAACGGTTCTGGCTGACATACAGCGCGGTACTGGACGGAATGACTTCGCCGACTTTCTGCCGCAGCATCCGGCCGAAAATCTGGTCTCGCTCGCTGAAGCTGTGGTCGAGCCGCAGTACCACCATGTCGCGGTCGCGCTGCTGGCCTTCCGTCTGAAGAAAGTTGTTGGTTAGGCCGGGCCGGTTCGGCAGCTGCATGAGGTTGTCGACTAAGAAGCGAGATGCAGGGCTAATTTGGTTCCCGGGGATTCGGTTACCCGGGAAAGGCGTGCGCACGATCCGACCTTGAGAATCCAGCGTACCGGTGAGCGGATCATAGATCGTCTGAGGAATCATTGAAAAATCCCCCTCCCGCATTGCGGGAAGCGGAACGTTGGATTGCGCGGTCTGCCCTCGCCGCCAGCGAAATCCCTCCCAACTGACGAACCAGAACGTTTTGTCGCGGCCGTTATAGAGCTTCGGAATCACTACCGGGCCGCCGAGCGCGAAGCCGTACTGATTCTGACGAAAAGGCACTTTGCCGCGATTCTGTTTGTTGGCAAAGAAATCGTTGGCATCGAAAACGTTGTTGCGCAGATACCAATAGAGGCTGCCGTGAAGGTCGCGCGAGCCCGACTTGATCGCAATGTTGACGTTCGCCCCGGCAGAGCGCCCGTACTCAGCCGAGTTGCCGGTAGCAACGCGGAACTCCTGGATGGCGTCCATCGGAGGCGAGCCACCCGGAGAGTTCATGAACATCATGTTGTTGTCGACGCCGTCGAGCGTGTAGTTGTTGTCTTGCGTACGCTGGCCGTTGATCGAGACCATCTGAGTACCGGACAAGTCGCCGCGCCCCTGACTGCGCCGTATGTCGCTCGAGCCGGGCATCAGAATGAGCAGCCGTGTATAGTTGCGTCCATTCACAGGAATGCGTGCCAGCTCCGACGTTGTCACGACCCCGCTCACGGAAGTCTCCTGCGTCTGCAGCATGGCGGCCGATGCCGACACCTCTACGCGCTCGGATACATCGCCCACTTCGAGCGTGTGGTCGATTTTGACAACGGACCCGGTCTGCAGCACTACCTCGTTCTGCACCTTGCTCTTGAAACCGGACATCGTTACTCGCACGGTGTATATACCGGGAACGAGTGGGCCGATGCGATAGTTGCCCGTTTCGTTGGTAGTAACGTCGCGACTGACGTTCGTAGCCGAATTGACGGCGGACACTGTTGCGCCCGCAATCGCCGCACCGGATGGATCGATAACCAGACCGGTCAAAACGGCGTCGGTGGCCTGCCCCCATGATGCGGTGACGACAGACACGAGTAGCAGGACTGTAGCAAATATAGTTCTGGACATGGAAAACCCCGCGAGTGGCTCTGAAGAAAGCTACCAATGCGTGGGTTGAAAAGTCAAGGGTTAAAGTAACGGATTTCGATTACGCAAGTTTATGCCTGCCGTGCTCATCTCCGGCGACTACCGGTCCAATTGACACCCGGCTTGAAACGACCTAACGTTAAGTTAACGTTAACGGAAGCGCATGAACACTGGCAGTCGAGTTGTCTTTTCTATCCTCATTGCAGGTGTGGCGGTCGCTCAGACGCCGAATCAAATCGAATTTTTTGAGAAGCGAATTCGCCCGGTCTTCGCCAAGAATTGCGCCGGATGCCACAATCCCCGGATGAAAGCGGCCGGGCTGGATGTAACGACGCCGGAAGGCATCGCCGGCGGCGGCCAAACAGGGCCGTTGTTTTCCAAAGACGCCCCCTCCGAGAGCCTGCTTCTCAAAGTTCTGAGCTACGACGAGAAGTTGAAGATGCCGCCGACAGGCAAGCTGGCTCACACGGAACTGGAAGAAATCCGCTTGTGGGCAGAGGCTGGTGCTCCCATGCCGGCGCCCGCCGAATCCGCGCAGCTCCGTCCCAAGGCTCAGCGCACCTTCACGGAAGAGGAAAAAAATTTCTGGGCGTTTCAGAAGATGACCGATCCGGCGCCCCCGGCTGTCCGGAACGAGACCTGGATCAAGTCCCCCATCGATCGATTCATTCTGGCGAAGCTCGAAGCAAAGGGCGTTTCACCAAGTCCGCCGGCCGATAAGCTTACGCTGCTCCGTCGCGTAACCTTCGATTTGACGGGGCTTCCTCCTACCGCGGAAGAAGTCGATGCATTTCTGGCGGACGATTCGCCCAAAGCCTTCGAAAAGGTGGTCGATCGCCTGCTCGCGTCGCCACGGTACGGAGAGCATTGGGGCCGCCATTGGCTGGATGTCGCGCGTTACGCCGATTCCACCGGAAACGACGAGGATCATCGCTACCCGTACGCATGGCGTTATCGGGATTATGTAATCGACGCGTTCAATCGCGACGTTCCCTACGATCAGTTCGTTCAGGAACAGATTGCGGGAGATTTGATGCCGCCCGAGGAACCTGGCAAAGTCAATAGCCGCGGCATCGTCGCCACGGGTTTTCTGGCCCTTGGCCCGAAAGCAGTCGCTCAGCAGGACAAGAAGAAAATGCTGGTCGACATCTATGACGAGCAGATCGACGTCGTTTCCAAGGGTGTACTGGGCGTCACGTTATCCTGCGCACGGTGCCACGACCACAAGTTTGATCCGCTGCTGACCAAAGACTATTACTCGATGTTGACGATCTTCGCCAACACGAAGAACTTCAACAATGCGGATAGTCACGTCAGTTCACTGCTATACACTCCGCTGGTTCCGCAGGCTGAGTACGAGGCTTATCTGAAGGGCCGCGAAGCCGCGGATAAGAAGATGGGCGAGATTGAGGATGTACTGGAAGCGCAGTACATCAAGTACACCGGCGGAATGGGCCCACGGATTGCCGCTTACATGGCCGGCGCGCGGCTAATCTACGAACACGGCAATGCGCCGGCCGACGTCGCCCGGGAGAGCGAGCTCGACGAAAAGCTGCTCGAGCGGTGGAGCGATTACTTAAAGCCAGGCTCCACACCCAGGAAGCACTTGGCGGACTGGCATCAGGTAGACGATACCAACGTTGCGGAAGTTGCGGCCAGTTATCAGCAGCGATACCAGAAATGGCATGCCGAATGGGTGAAGATAATGGAACGGACGCGGCCGGCACGCCGGAAAAAGATGCGCGACATGCCGCCGCCGACATTCAATCCCGACAAAGACCGCTTCTTCTACGAGGTGCAGTTCGACGGTCCGCTGGCGATGGAAGCCAGGGATCGGGAGAAACTTCTCAGCGCTGATCAAAAGATTCAGGTGGCCGCCTTGAAACGCGAGGTGGCGGGCATCGAATCAAAGCTGCCTCCGGAACCGGGGATGGCCTGTGCTGTCGCCGAGGGGACCGAGGGCGGTGTTGTAGCCGGGAAGGTTTTCGTTCGCGGCGACTACAACAGTCTCGGCGAAGCCGCCCCACCGGCATTTCCATCGATTATCGCGGGTTTCGAGCAACCGGAAATCCAACAGGGAAGCGGGCGCCTGGAACTCGCCAAGTGGCTAACGCAACCGGATCACCCCTTGACAGCACGCGTATTCGCCAATCGTGTTTGGTACTGGCATTTCGGCGAAGGAATCGTGCGGACTCCGGACAATTTCGGAAAGATGGGCGATCTTCCGACACATCCCGAACTGCTGGACTATCTGGCGAAGCGGTTCGTCGAGAGCGGATGGTCCACGAAGGCCCTGCACAAGATAATCGTGCTGTCGAGTACGTATCAGTTGAGCAGTACGGCACCCGAGGCTACGATCTCAGCGGACCTCGACAACAAGCTCTTTTCGCGTTTCCCGCGGCGGCGATTGAGCGTCGAAGAGCTGCGCGATGGCCTGCTTTTCATCGACGGATCGATTGATCTAACGATGGGCGGGACACTCCAAAGCGGCTTCGGCACAGATGGAGAGAACAGCAATAGCCGCCTGAGCCTGAGACCGGAGGACGTGAAACGGCGGCTGGTGTATCTGCCGCTACGGCGCGCCAATCTCCCGTCCATGCTCAATTTGTTTGATTTCGGCGATGCCACATCAAGCTTCAGCAAGCGTTCCGCGACCATGATCGCACCGCAGGCGCTGTTTATGATGAACAGCGATTTCGTAGCGGAGCGGGCCACCAACTTAACGAAACAGGTTTTGGATGAGGCCTCGCTAAATCCAGCGGAACGGGTACGCCGCTTGTACCTCCGAATTCTCAACCGCCCGGCAACTTCGCAGGAAGTGGACGACGGTCTCTCTTACATCTCGAGTTTCGAAAAGCGGAATCACAAGGCACCTGAAGCGTGGATGAGCTACAGCCGCGTGTTGATTGCATCGAACGAGTATATTTTCCTTGACTAGAGGAGAAAATGGACGCGCTAGAGAAACGGGTCTTCGATCACTTTCATAGAACCTCCAAGCCCATGTCGCGGAGGGCCGCCCTGCGCGCAGGAGCCTGCG
>CAYTVP010000362.1:0-4787 GCA_964441675.1 uncultured Solibacteraceae bacterium
CGATGGTGAGCGACATCGTCCGAACGTCCCACCCGGTGATCTTCGGACCCGCCATGAGCTTTACACTTCCCGCCACCGCCCAGGGACCCAGTATTGAAGCCGATCTTGACGGCGACAATATTGTCTTTCCGCTCGGCCCAAAACTTCTGCTGTCCTGGGCGACCTGCAGCATGAAAATCGGCCCCGGCCAGACCAAGCTGTACCGTTGTGAATTGAAGCCCGGTTACCGGTTCGAAAATTAGCGGCTTACCGGCAGCGCGCCGATTACGGCCGCTTTCCGATTCTGACGATGTTTCGTTCGACTGTGCCCGCCGATTGAAAGAATTCGAGACTCGGACGGTCGTACCACCGCAAATCCCCGTATCGTTCCGGATTCTCGTTCAGTTCGAGATGCACGACGCCACCATCCCGCAGCCGGTCGAGAGCGTCCTTCACCCAAAACTGCCATTCTTTTACTCCCCACTCGTCGGGTTGCCGGTGCCGGTTGAAGCAAATCCAAAAAGCGGAAATCAGGTCGAACCGATCTTCTACCAGATCCATCGGACTGAAACGCTCAATCATCAGCGAGTTCACGTAGGGCTCAATCCGAAGCGACGCCAGCATCTCCGCATAAGTGCGGCGCTCAACGGCGGTGAAATACTCCGCCGGCAAATCCACGCCGAACGATTGATGGCCAAGGGCGCGAGTCGCAGCGACAAAGTAACCGGGTCCACAGCCGATATCGAGAATTTTTTTCGATCCCTCACGGTGCAGCCCCAAGCGGGCTACGCGCTCGACGTTGAACAGCAGCCAGTAGTCCAGGTCGGCGTATTTGGCCGCGCTGGTCGGCTCTTTTTCAAACGCCGGCTTCAGTTCTTCCTTCAGCCGGGCAATCCGAGCCGTGTCGGATTCTTTCTTTACCGCTGCCGGGAGATCGTCCAGGATGGTCGAGTTGAACTCCGCAATCCGGTTGGCCAGGCGGCGTTCCTCAAGATGACGGGTGACAGATTTCGGTAGGAGCGATCTCAGTCCGGAAGACATAAAAGTGCGAGGAGAAAGGGGGTCACCTCAGTCTACCATTCGGGCTTTCCTGGCCATTCGATGGCCGCGCCAGGGATTCGAAATAATCCTCCAGGCGCCGGATGGTGAGGTTGATCTCGAATTCCGACGCACAGCGCTCCCGCGCGCGCCGTCCCATTGCGGCGCGCAGCGGCTCGTCCGTCAACAGCCGGACCAGGGCAGCAGCTAGGGTTTCCGGCTCCCGGTCTTTCAGCAGCAACCCGGTTTCTCCGTCTAAAATGGCCTCCCGGTTTCCGCCAACGTCTGTGGCTACTACAGGGAGCCCCATGGCCATGTATTCCAGGATTGCGTTCGAAAATCCTTCGCTGTGAGACGTCAGAGAACCGATCGAGCTTCGGCCAAGATAGTCCGGAATATTGCCGTGGCCATCGGTGAAGAATACGCGTTCGCCAATTCCGCGATCGGTGGCTAGCCGAACCAGCTGGGCTTTCATTTCACCCTTGCCGGCCATCAGAAATACAACGTCCGGCACTTGGCTGGCGGCTAAGGCAGCTCCGCGGAGAAAGAGTTCGGGATCTTTGACCGGACGAAGATTGGCTACCTGCGTGACCACGCGCGCGTTTGGCGGAATGCCCAAAAGCCGGCACGCTTCCGGATTGCTCTGCCGCTCCGAGAAAGCTTCCATATCGACGCCCTGATAAACGACGTCCACCTTTTCGTCGGGCAAGCCCTCCACCTTCATGGCGATCCTTTTGGCACCTTCCGAGTTGGCCACCACTCGATCGGTAACAAGGTTTAAAGCCCGGAAGAGCCAAATCTTCTTGGGCGTGTACCAATACCCCATGTTGAGGCGGCTGGTAATGAGAATTCCCTTCCACCGAAAGCGCGCGGCGGCGGCGAACGTAGAAGACTTATTCATGAATGTCTGTACGATCTCAATCCGGTGGCGGCGCAGATATTGATGGAAGCGCCGGACTTGCCGGGCTCCTTGCCAGCTTTTGACGGACTCTAAGGGAAACAACTCGGCATGGCACACCTTTCCCAGATCCCGAAACTTCGGACTGTCTTCGAAACAGCACAGGTGTACTTCAAAGCGCGAATGATCCATCCGGCGGACCGTTTCCGAAACTTGCCGCTCGGTGCCGGCATTGTGAGTCACCTGGTCCACAACCAGGCAGACGCGAATCCGGCCGGGGCGCGAGCCATTCACCTTGGCAGGTGCAGTGGCGACTTCCCGAAACTGGCCGTTGTCAGGACCAGCTTCTCTTTGCAAAGGCCAGAAGAGTCCCGGAAGAGGCGGTGACGAACTCAACATCCGATAGTATCCGTCATCGTGGCTGGGCGGCTGCTATCTCTTCAGGCTCGGGGTGTAGGCCGGAACGAACAGGCCATGCTCGGTTAGGATTTGTTTTCCGCCGGCTGAGGTAAGAAACTCCATAAACTTCCGCGCCAGCTTCCGGTTCTGCGACTTTCGCAGCTCTGCGCCCACCTGCCGGATGGGATCGTGCAGCTCCGCCGGAATCAGGTACGCTTCGCGATCGTAGACCAGCGACCAGGCCGTTACGATGGCATCCACGTTGCCGCTTTCGGCGAACTGCAAAGTCTGACGAACGCTTTCTGCGAAAACCACATTCGGCGACAGCTTCTCCCACCAGCCGGATTTCTGCAGCGCCTGGCGCGCCGCCATTCCATAGGGCGCATGCTGCGGGTTGGCGATCGCCACCGTGACCTTCTCGACCTTTCCGAAATCATCAAATGAATGGAATAGGCCGGATTTCGACCACAAAGCCAGCCGCCCGGTGGCATAAATCTGAACGTCTTCCCGGCTGATCCGCCCTTTCTTCACCAGACCCATCACAAAGCCTTCATTCGCCGAGAGAAACACATCGAATGGGGCGCCTGCGTCAATCTGCTGGGCCAACATGCCGCTCGACGCAAAACTAAACGTCAACTTGGCCTCTGGAAAACCTGCCTCCAGGGCTTTGCCGAGCCCCGCCAGGTCGGACGCGGCGGCAATCGTAAGCTGCTTCTCCTCCGCGGCAGCCCGTAAGGCTCCCGGCATGCCAAAAACAGCGGCCGCCCAGTGCCGTCTCGATAGCAGCATTCCTTCCTATTGTGCCCTTCTGCCGGGAAGGCGGGAAACAGAAAAATATTCAGACAGGAAGGCAAGTTTTCTGGCAGAAATGTTGACAGCAACGCACTCAGCCTTTATATTGAAAACAGGCTTAATCGAACGCCATCTTAAGGAATATCATGGGCAAAATCATAGGAATCGATCTCGGCACCACGAACTCGGTCGTGGCCGTGATGGAAGGCGGGCAACCCGTCGTCATTGCGAATCAGGAGGGTAGCCGCACGACTCCGTCTGTCGTTGGTTTTACCAAATCTGGCGATCAGTTGGTGGGCCAGGTGGCCAAGCGTCAAGCTGTCACCAATCCCGAGAATACGGTTTACTCCATTAAGCGATTCATGGGCCGCCGGTATGACGAGGTGACCGAGGAATCCAAGCTGGTGCCGTTTAACGTGGCCAAGGGCGACAACGGCGACGTCCGCATCGACATCAGCGGTAAAGGCTGGGCCCCCCCGGAAATTTCAGCAATGGTGCTGAAAAAGCTGAAGCAGGCTGCCGAAGCCTATCTGGGCACAAAAGTCACCGAAGCGGTGATTACCGTTCCCGCTTACTTCAACGACGCGCAGCGGCAGGCCACCAAAGATGCCGGTCAGATTGCCGGTCTTGAAGTGAAGCGTATTATCAACGAACCGACAGCTGCCGCGCTGGCTTATGGTCTGGACAAGAAGAAGGATCAGACTATCGCCGTCTACGATTTCGGCGGCGGCACTTTCGACATTTCCATCCTGGAAGTTGGCGAGGGTGTTGTCGAGGTGAAATCGACGAACGGCGACACGCACCTCGGCGGGGACAACATCGACCAGCGCATCGTCGACTGGCTGATCAGCGAGTTTAAGAACGAAGAGGGAACCGATCTCTCGAAAGACAAGATGGCTCTGCAGCGGCTGAAGGAAGCAGCCGAGAAGGCTAAGATCGAACTGTCGAATACGCTCGAAACGGAAATCAACCTTCCGTTCATTTACGGCGATCCTTCGACCGGCCCGAAGCACTTGGTGAAAACGCTGACGCGTAAGCGCTTCGAGATGATGATCGAGGAAATTCTGCAGCGGTCTGCCGGGCCGTGCAAGCAAGCCCTTACCGACGCTGGATTGAGTCCCGCGCAAATCGATGAAGTGGTGATGGTGGGCGGCTCCACACGGATTCCGCGAGTACAGGAAATTGTGCGCGACCTGTTCGGTAAAGAGCCGAACAAGTCTGTGAACCCCGACGAAGTTGTGTCTGTGGGCGCCGCGGTTCAGGGCGGCGTGTTGGGCGGCGAGGTAAAGGACGTCCTGTTACTGGACGTGACGCCTCTTTCGCTCGGCATCGAAACGCTAGGCGGCGTGATGACGAAGCTGATCGAGCGGAACACGACAATCCCGACCAAGAAAAGCGAGGTGTTCTCCACGGCTTCCGACAATCAGCCGTCGGTGGACATCAAGATCTATCAGGGCGAACGCTCGATGGCCGGTGACAACCGGCTGCTGGGCGTCTTCCAACTGACCGGAATTCCGCCGGCGCCGCGCGGTGTGCCGCAGGTGGAGGTGACGTTCGATATCGATGCCAACGGCATCCTGAACGTAACCGCCAAGGATCGCGCCACGGGCAACGAGCAGAAAATCACGATCACGTCTTCTTCCGGCCTCTCGAAGGAGGAAGTGGAGAAGATGGCGAAGGA
>CAYTVP010000363.1:0-4723 GCA_964441675.1 uncultured Solibacteraceae bacterium
GCCTCTTCGGTGCGCTTGCGCTCTGTGATATCGATCGTGACCGCCACCAGCGCCGTTACATCACCGTTTTCGTTACGAAGGGAAGACACGCTGCTTGAAACCCAAATATAGGATCCATCGGGGCGGAGATATCGTTTCTCGGTGACAAAGGGGCCGCTGTCACTGACAGCATTCCGAAATAGCTCGGTGGTAGCCGGCAAGTCCTCCGGATTGATAATCTCCTGCACGGTCATCTTGCCCAGGAGTTCGCTTCGCGTGCGCCCCACCATCTTGCAGAAGCAATCGTTTACCAGCGTGAATCGACCGTGAACATCGCACTCGGCTAATCCCGCAGTTGACTGATGGATGATCGCGCTTAACCGCTCCTGGCTTTGACGCAGCGCGGTCTGAGTAAGGCGCCGTTCGGTAATCTCGAGTATTGAACCGAGAGCCAGCGACGCCTGGCCGCTACGGTCGCGCACGATATACCCTCGATTAATCACCTGCGTATAGTTTCCGCCGGCATCACGGACGCGACACTGTTCACTCCACTGATTGCCTCGTCCCCGGGTTAAGTCATACAGACCCTGCACCACCGCTTCCCGCTCCGCTGGATGGATGCGATCGAACCACCACTGCGGGTCGGTGCCGATTTGCGCCGGAAGAAATCCTAACAGCGTCGAGGTCCTTACGCTCCAGCGGATACGATTGGTTCCAAGGTCCCACTCCCAAGTTGCGTCGCTGTCGATGTCCGCCAGCATTCGGGATAGGCGATCCGCTTCGCTCAGGTCATCCCCCAAAGCCCGCGACGCCGTACCGCGACGGCTCTTCAAGAGCTCGAGAAGCAGGCAAACTTTCGAGCGTACGAGCGATTGGTGTACCGGCTTGTAGACGGCATCGACGGTATCGCCGGCCTCGGAAAGGAACTCCGGCAGTCCGTCTGCGGGCTCCAGCAGGAATACCAGCGGCAACGCCGGCCAGCGCTCCAGGTGCCGGGCAAGCAAGACGTGTTCTGGCCCGGAAATCGGATAGTCAATAAAGACGCAAATGTACCCAGCCAGTCCAGCATCGTTCAGAGCTGCATCGAGCGACCACGCTACCGCAACGGCAGCCAGTCCATTAAGACTTTCAGAAAGCGCGTCAACAGTCGCAGAATCGGTGCTGGCCACCAAAACTCTTGGGACTGGCTGTCTGTCATTCAATGAGTCCGGCATCGGCGAATTATCAGAATTCCGCGACTTCCGGGCCATTCGATATTGCGGAATGCCAGCATTGAATTCGCAAAATAAATCGCTTCATTAAATCATGAAATTAGATCCTCTTTTCGTTCCATCTCGGTATTATTACTGGAGCTGCCCGCACCGGTGTGAAAATAGCTGTGATGGCGCGCGTGAGAATCGACAAGTGGTTGTGGGCCGCCCGGTTCTTTAAAACTCGAGCGCTTGCCGCGCGAGCATGCGAGCTGGGCCGCGTTGCGTCGAACGGTCAGCCAGCGAAACCCGCGCGCGAAGTTCGAGTGGGAGATGTATTGCGCGTGAAGAATCCGAGCGGCGAGTTCGAAGCGGAAGTACTGGCACTCAGCGAGATCCGCGGGCCCGCGCCGATGGCACAAACCCTCTATCGTGAAACGGAGGCCAGCCGGCAGCTGCGTGACCGTCTTGCCGAGGAACGGAAATCCATGCCCTCTTTAACACCGAATAGCGAAGGAAAATTATCCAAGCGCGACCGCCGCGAGTTCGACAGGCTTCGCGGGAGAATGTGAATTTAGGCACCAATACCCGGATGAAGGCGCGATTCCTAATGGTTATTGCGTTTGCCTGTCTTATCCAGGCGCAAAGCCGGACGCCTGTCGATCAGGCCTGGGACTTACTGGCAAAGGGACAGCGGGATGAAGCGTTGACTTTGCTCAGAAAGACGGTGGCGGCCGATGCGCGCAATGGCGACGCCCGTCTCCTGCTCGGCAGCGTCCTCGCCGAAGAAGGCAATCTGGATGCCGCCCTCCCGGAACTCGAGAGCGCAGTGAGACTGAAGCCACGATCCGCACTGGCTTTTAATGCGTTGGGAGAAGCTCTTCAAGCCACATCTAAAGTTGCCGGCGCCCGCCAAGCGTTTCAGAAGGCGGTAGCGCTCGATCCGAAGCTTGGACAGGCTCGGGTTAACTTTGGCGCGCTGCTCCTTCAGGCTGGCGACTCCGCTCGTGCAGCAACGCAGCTGGACGAGGCCGTCCGGATTCTAGGAAGCTCACCCGAAGCTGCCTACCCGCACTACTTACGCGCCAAAATTTTCGTCGAACAAGGCCAGCCTGAACGCGCCGTTACTGCGCTGAAGAAGGCCGTATCTCTGAGACCCGACTTTGGAGAGGCATGGTCGGATCTGGGCGATGTCCACCGAACGCTGCGCGATGATGACGCCGCATTCGATGCATTCCGCCAATCTGTCCAAGTGGACCCTGAAAATGCAGTGTCACAATATCGTCTTGGAGCAGAGTATCTCCGTCGAGGCCAGCGACAGGAGGCGATTGCTCACTTGGAAGAGTCACTCCGCTTCGATGCCAACAATCAATCGGCGCTGAATAGTTTACAGCTCGCTCTCCGGCAGGAAGGACGTCGAGAAGAAGCAGATCGGATCAAGATCCGATTAGCCGGGCTGCTACAGACGATTGATCGTGAGAATCAGAACGCAGTCGCGGCCCTCCGTCTGAGCAACGAAGGTACGGCGCTTGAACAGAAAGGCGACCTGGCGGGCGCGATCGCGAAGTATCGTGCGGCCGCAGCCCTCGATGCAACTCACGCTGGCATTCACGTGAACCTCGGCATTGCGCTGCTTCGCCGTGGTGAATGGAAAGAAGGCCTCTCGGAACTTCGAGAGGCTTCGCGACTAGATCCGGCGAATGAAAAGGTGAGCGCCGTACTGACCGACGCTCTCGAACAGGCGCCAATCGAGTACGGCGGCAAGGGTCGAAGACCCGCGCCCCCTAGAAAATAATCTTCATTCCAAGTTCCACCTGACGTCCAGTGACGTTCGCCAACTGCTGAGTCTGCGGGCCGAAGTTCGCTGCCGGAGAGCCTTGGAAGAGTGCCTGACCGAATTGCGAACTGTTGACGTCCATATTTGGGTTGCCCCGGTTCAAACGGTTTATTGCGTTGTACGCCGCCGCCTTCAGCTCCGCGGAAAATCGCTCTGTGATTCGGAAGTTCTTCACCAGCGTTGCATCCAGCATGTAATACTTTGGTCCCGTCAGGTTGTCGAACTGGAAAGGATTGGAGCGAATCACGAACGTGTTCGCGGGAATTGGCGAAAAGGCCGACTTGTTAAACCACAGTTCAGGGGACTGATTCGAAACCGTTGGGTCATCGCCGTTATAACTCATCTTCCCGAACCTTAATATCGAGCCGGATGACAGAGTGGAGATCGCCGTCAGTCTCCAACCACTAATCACTAAATCCAGCGCCCGAGGCATGTCACTGAAGTATTGCTTTCCACGCCCCCACGGAACCTCGTACGATCCCGCAGCTGTAAAGCGGTGGCGCGGTTGATTGCTATTCAGGTATTGAAGATTGTTTTCATACGTGTCGAGCTCGTTCATAAACTGCTGAGTTCTCTCCTTGATATAGACGTAAGAGCCCAGGAAGTTCCATCCCTTGCTGAACGATTTTTGTACCTTTACCTCAAAGGAGTGATAACGCGACCTCGCACCGCGAGTGCCCACTTCGTAGAGGCCACCGTAATGGGGATACTGGGTGAGCAGCGAACCGAGCGATACCCGACTCTGATTGCGGAGCGGGCCGGGAAAGACATCCGGAGTGAGGTAGTTGTAAAACGGGTTGTCCACTTGCTCGTTCAGCGCGTTCTGCTGCTCGACCTGAATCCTCGGATCGATATTGTTTAACGCGCGCGTATAGTGGCGATTGCCGATATTCATCAGCCAGGAGAAGGACGCCACAACCTCCCCGGGCAGTTGATGCTGAATATTGACGTTGATCCGGTTGTTCCATGCCTTGCGAAGACCCTGCGGGTACCACAAAAGCGGCGCGCCGCCACGCCCTACCGTAGAGCCTTGATTTCTGCCTTGAATGGGCAGCAGTGGATTAATGTCCGGGAAGGGATTGGAGATGACCTGCTGCGGCCTTCCTTCAAGCAAGGGCAAAGTATTCTGATAGCCCTTGATTCCAAAGTATGGCGGTTCGAGGAAACTGACTGTCTCAAATCCCGGCACCGGAGCCTGATCCAAACTCATCTCGGTTGGAGTGACATATCTTGCGTAACCCAGCCGCAACGCTGTCCGGTCGCCGATCCGGATTGCTGCGCCAACACGCGGAGCCAGTGCCCAAACAGGCGTATTCCACATTCCCGGCAGCTTGTCGCTGGTGAACTGCCACTGGCCGTTCCATTGATAGTAGTTCGGTCCGACCAGAGCAAGAGCCTGAGCGGGCATCGACGGAGGAGCAGCCTGCATCTCAGGAATGCCGGCAGATAGATCCAGGCCGCGCGACAGGTTGTGTCCCGGATCGTACCAGGCAGGCTCAACCTCGTTGCGGAGCCCGAGATTCAATGTCAACCACCGGTTCACCTTCCAGTCGTCCTGAATGAACATTCCCCAAAACTGGTTGTGCGGATCCGGCGCGGGCCCACCAACCATCTGGGATTGCCCGTCCAGTCCGCCCAAAAGGAATGTGGCGAACCCGAATCCGTTCAGACGCGTGTTCGCACTGGTTGATGATTCAGCAGTGCCGTCTACGGGAAA
>CAYTVP010000364.1:0-4720 GCA_964441675.1 uncultured Solibacteraceae bacterium
GGTTCGTACAAATGCTGGTCAATGGCGGGATCTTGGATGGCGTGCGCATTCTGAGTCCGAAGACTGTCGACCTGATGCGCGCGAACCATTTGGGTAAATTGCCAAGCGTGAATAATGTGAACGGCCGCCTGGGATATGGATTCGGACTTACCTTTGCGGTCAATCTCGGGATTGACAGGACCGGAGCAATCGGGTCGGAAGGCGAGTACAACTGGGGCGGCGCCGCAGGCACGGCTTTCTGGATCGATCCGAAAGAGGAAATGGTGGGCGTGTTTCTGGTCCAGGTATTACCTCAGCTCACAACCAAAGATCAGTTCAAGCAGATGGCATACCAGTCAATCGTCGGAAAATAGCAATTCAAGCGGCCGCATGTGCCGGCGTATCACAGCCCGATCGGTTCCGCTTCTTCAGATACGCTTGCGCAGAGTCTGCCATGACGACCAGCGCTGCCCCCATCATGATTGCGTCCTTGATGACTAATCGGCCGGCTCCAGTTAGGAGTGGAAAGCCATGCTCGGGACCGCCAAGGTCCGGCACCCAAACCTCTGGAGTCGTTATCAGGAATGACAGCGTCACCAGGGACATTATGAACGCCAGGAACCCACCTACTGCGGCCACCTGCGGGAGCCATCGATGCACGGAGAGCATCAACCCGTATACGACGATGACAGAGCCCAGACCTAACGCAAACGGATAGGTGTTGTTGCTCTCGTGCCAGACACGGTTGGCGGGCGCGGGGTCGCCTTCCCGGTTCATGTGCTGGCGGTACTCCGGCGCCGGGTGCGCATAGAAGAAGCTCATCAGTGGACTATTGGCTACAAAAGGCACGATGCCGTCGGCCTCGTACCGGGCGACCTTAAGCGTTCCAATCCAGACCAACACCACGATCAGGCCGAAGCGCGTAAGTGTGACACCCCAACGGTCCATCCGCGACATAACCTGAAACAACTGCTCTGTCCTATTCACAATGCGTCGCCTCCCAATGCCCATCCTACGGATGGCTCCCACGGAAAGGAATGGACGCAAGGCGTTACTGCATGGACAGATTTCTCCCGCTGCGGATCGCTGTTTCAAAGTCGCGAAAGGAACTCGGCGAACATCCGGCGGCCCGCTTGAAGAATCGGCTGAAATAAAAGATGTCATCAAAGCCTAGGTCCATAGCGACCTGCTTAACCGGCTTCACCGTATGCAACAGCTCCCATTTGGCCTGCTTGACGATTCGTTCCCGGATTAGCTCCGTGAGCGTCTTGTGCAGATGCGTCTTTACCAGCCGGCCTAACGTCTTTGGCGCGATCGACAACAATTTGGCGTAAGCGGCGGGCGAGTGCTCTTTGCGGAAGTGGTCCTCAATCAGTTCCTGCAGGCGGAACAGTTCCAACGGCGCCTTTGACGTCGAACCGCGGACAACTTCCTGCTGTTCCAGCTTCCATCGGGTAGCCTGTATCAGCAGGATCTTCAAGTAGGAAACCAGTATCTCCGAATGAGCCAGCGCACCGGCGCGCAATTCGCGGCTCATGTCTTCGAACAAGCGCGCAACGTCCCGGACAGAACTCTCATCGAGACGCACCACCGGAAATCCATAGATGTCGTTAAACAGAATCCCGTTGCAGCCGACCTCTTCATGGTGGGTCTCGATACAGAAAAAATTCGCATGAAACTGAACGGTAAAGCCGCGGACCGGCGTTTCCGATTGGATTCGGGACAACTGATAGGGCGAGAGAAACAGCAGCGAATTCGGGACGAATCCATAGCAGCCGAAATCCGCCCAAAAGATACCAGCGCCCTCCTGGATCCAATGGATGGTGAAGTAATTCGAACGTGCTTGCTCGGAATCGCCCGAAGGCGATTGAAAGGGCTCTATCTTGAGAGAAAGGTCACCGTTTCGCGGGTCATAGAGATGGAGATCGATACTCTCAGCCATCACCTTCATCGGAAGGCTTTAGGATACCGTCACCGATAGCAGGACTGTCAGGCGGCCGGGTTGAACTTGCCGGTGTTGTCCGAGTACTAATAGATCGATGCCCAATGCGCAACCGTCGATTTTTTTCGGCCACGGGAATCCGATGAATGCCCTGGCGAACAACACCTACACCGCCGCGTGGAGGCGTTTCGGTGAGAGGGTGGGAAAACCCAAGGCCATCGTGGCGATTTCCGCACACTGGTTCGTGCCTGGCACCGGTGTAACCGTCAGCACATCGCCAAGGACGATTCACGACTCCGGCGGATTTCCGCGGGAACTGTATCAGGTCGAGTATCCCGCGCCGGGCGATCCGGATCTGGCGCGCCGCGTGCAGCAGATCCTCGCTCCGCTGCCGGTGCATCTTGATAACTCATGGGGGCTCGATCATGGAACCTGGTCGGTGCTGCGTCACGTCTACCCGGACGCAGATGTGCCGGTGGTCCAGGTGAGCATCGATGAAGCCCAGCCGGCATCCTTCCACTATGAGTTGGGCCGGAAACTGGCGCTATTGCGCGGCGAAGGCATATTGATCGTGGGCAGCGGGAACCTGGTCCACAACCTTCACGCATATGCATGGGGGCGGCACATGCCCGACCCTTACGATTGGGCAGTCCGCTTTGAATCCGAAGCCAAAGCGATCATGCTTGCTGGAGAACACAGACCGCTCATCGAATACGAGACCCTCGGCCGGGAAGCGATGCTATCCGTTCCAACGCCGGACCACTATCTTCCGCTGCTGTATGTGCTCGCAACGAGACAGCAAGGAGACCAGATCACATTCCCGGTAGAGGGCGTGGACGGCGGATCAATATCGATGCTGTCAGTCCAGGTCGGCGAATGAGAAACGCGAACGGTGTCCGACGGCACGATGAGGACTCCTGTCAATTCGTGCGGCTCTGAGACGACAGTTCCAGAATTAACATCCGCCCAGTGCCATCTTCGATAAGCTGACGAGAATGCGTTTCGCTTTGGCGTTTACTGCCCTAACCCTTAGCTGCTCAGCCGACTCGATTACATTCACGCAGCCCATGAATTTGGAACGGCAAAGTTTCGTTATCGAAACCTGTTCCCATCCCGAGTTCTGTTCCGATCTTATGCTAGGTCCGGGAGATGCGACCCCGGGAGGGTATGAGGCTCATATCACGCTCCCTACAGTTACCTTTGACCCGATTATTCTTCCCTCCGGAAGTACGATTACGAACTTTGGGCTTTCATACTTCGCTGGAGGAGGAATACCAAATATTGGGTCGGCACTAGGTCCTCTCTGTGACGAGCCGTGCGACTGGTCTCCCGGTAGCGGTAGTGATGAAAGTAATTACGAGTACTACGACGCGCATTCGGTAGGGGACGTTAACGGTGAGCTTCTGCTTGGGGGTTATTTTGACGGATTCGGGATTACTCCAAATTCCGACAGCGTTTCCTGGACGAAGCTCGCCGCCATGATTCAGGCCGGTGAGCCGCTTGTGATCAACAACGAGTTGTGGACGGCTTTCGCGATCCTGAAGGGAGGAATGGGACCCTACAACAATTTGGGAGTATGAACGCATTGAATGGTCCGTGCAGCTGACGGGCGAGTGGTCCCTTGGCATCGACTACGACGCTCCACCGGTTGCCCCAGTTCCGAAATTCGGGAGTCTAACTGCGGTAGCCGCCGGGCTGCTGGCCGTGGATCGGGGTCAGCCAGAAGCGACTATAGAGCGGGCCGGATTTCGGCGACTCGGTAGCTTAAACGCCAGACAGTATGATTATTAGTCCACCAGAACCGCACAACTGCCAGTATGAGGCGAAACTCCATCGTTGTCCGCAGCCACGATACGGCAATCTAATTGATGGAAAGAGTTATTGTCTTCTCCATCAGCCTTTAGGATCAACTGCGAGGGATCTGGAGCAATTCAGGGCGCATCTTATTGGCTTTATAGCGTCTCAGGTGCGAAGCGGCGATACCGTTTTGGAAGGAATCACGTTTCCGCAAATCGATTGGCGTCACGCGGATTTCAGAAAAATGTTTAAGCGTCGAGTTGTTTTCCACTCCGTCATGTTTGAGGGAAAGCAGCGCTCTACGGGGCTATCATTCGCCGATGAGCTGATCTGTATCAACACGACCTTTCGAGTTGATACTGATTTCGGCGACGTTGACTTTGGTGGCGTCGTGATCTTTAACAACTGCCACTTCGAGCAGCGTGCATCTTTCGAGAAGGCTATTTTCGCCAAGAGATCCCTATTTGTTGGTTGTACGTTTTCACAGGACTTAAACTTTCACAATGCCTGGATTCAAGATTCTCTTATGTTTCGTGGAGCCGGTGCAACCAGCGGTTCGGTCTTTCAAGAGCGAGCTAATTTCACCAACCTAATGATCCTGTCCGGCGCTCTCCTCATCTTTGAGCGAGTAGACCTGTCACGGGCATCATTTCTCTGGACCAATTTGCAGGACTCACGCTTCAACGACGTGATGTGGGCAACCCGCAAGGGTCGAGGCGCTTGTCTAATCGACGAGTTCCAATCGGGGACTTCAACCCAGGCTGAAATGCCGTTGAATGCGGTGGCTGAAAATTATCGTCAGTTGGTCCTCAACTATGAAGCACGCCGGGATTTCCGCTTAGCGGAAGAGTTCCACATCGGCGAGATGGAAATGCAGTTGAAGGAATCGGATGCAACCGGTCGGTTAAACTGCTATCGAATCTATAAATGGCTAAGCAACTATGGTGCTAGTAAGCTGTCCCGGTGATTTTGTTAGGACGAATGCATCGGGACGGATCGGTA
>CAYTVP010000365.1:0-4719 GCA_964441675.1 uncultured Solibacteraceae bacterium
AATCATCTGCGTAGACCATGGGTTTTTCCGGTTCACCGCCACGCGCCAGGTGCGCACAAGCTGCTGCGGGTTGAGCACGGGGACCTCGGCGTAGGCCTCCCCGCCCGGGCCTTTGGCCGGAGATCTCGTCCCCCGCCCGAAAAACGCTGCCAGTTGCCGATGCTCCTCGTCACCGAACTGATCCCGTACGATACGTCTCATGCGGTAGCGCGTGCGCTGCTTCCAGCGGTGAATCTTCTCGATCAGCGTGCGAGCCGGGGGTGCCCCCGGCGCTTGCCCTCCGAATCCATGCGCCTGCGGAAGCTTCCGGAAAAACTCTACGGGATCGTTGACCCGGTACATCCGGAAATCCAATCCGTCGACATTGTTCGCGCTGAGCGCCACGCGCGGAGTATCTCCGGGCGCATACGTGCGGTCGGAGCTAAGCGAGAAAAAAACTGCCGGTGGCTGGGCGATACCGGGCAGCACTGCCGCCAAGACAGGTACGACGAGCCAGATCCGCATTTCTAGGTCAGTATCCTCCAGCAATGAATACCCAAAAAGTTGGGGTTGCCGGGCTGCGGACGCCATCGCGGATCCGGGTGTAACAGCAATTCTTCAAGAGAAGGCCGCTTTACTTCGCCCGGCTTGCCGCCGGTGTGGTAGACGACATACCGGCGTCCGTCCGGCTGCGCGGTAAAGTGTCCCAGAAACACCATCGCGTGGAACGGCTGATCCTGGTCCAGATTCAGGTAGAAAAATAAATCGCCCGGACGAGCGGCTTGCCATTTCCGGCTGATGAACCGGCAATTGCGCTCTTTTAGCGTTTGCGCGTCTGCAAAATATCGCGCGCCGTCCGCTGTTTCAAAAAGCTGGCCGCTGGCCCGAAGATAGGCGAACCGCAATAGCGCGGCGCAATCGTTTACCTCGGGAGCGGGATCACCGAGATACTGACTTTCCGCGAGTTCGCAAAACTTGCGACGGAAAGAATCCCGATCGGCAGGATGAGAAAGCCTAGTATCCTTTTTGCTTGTCGACGACATTCGTCAAGGGCAGGCCCGCTCCAAAACGCTTGGCGTTTTCCCGCAGCAAATCCACGCGGCGGCTTTGAACCACGTCGCTCTGCCCGGCGATGTGCGGCGTGATGACGACATTCTCGAACTGCCACAATGGGTGTCCTTTGGGCAGCGGCTCAGGATCCGTTACATCGAGGCCCGCGCCGGCAAGTTTCTGGCTGTCCAGCGCGCTGACCAAGGCGGGAGTATTGTAGACCTTCCCCCGGGAGACAGCCACGAAATAGGCGCCCCTCTTCATGAGATCGAACTGCGCCGGGCCGATCATTCCTTCACTCTCGGGAGTATGCGGCGCCGAGATAAAAATGACATCGGCCTCCCCGATGACAGTATTGATCTGCGCCGGCTTTACGATTCGCGTGACGCCGGAACTGGCGGGGATATTTTCCGGATCGACACCGATCACGTTCATTCCGAAACCCCTGGCTCGCTGCGCGATCTGTTGGCCGATCCCGCCCACGCCAACGATCAGCGCCGTTTTTCCCGGCAGCTCAATCGGACGGAACGCCCTCGGATTCCATTCCTCGGAGGTCCGCATAGCCCCGGCCTTGCCGGTACCGCGTGTCAGAGCCAGCAGCAGCGCAAATGCATGATCGGCGATATTCGGACCCTGGAGGATCTTGCAATTGGTCAGGACAATGTTCGAATTCTTGAACTCCGGCACCGCCAGTACCTGCTCGACGCCCGCGGAATATGTTTGCATCCACTTCAATTTGGGAGCGCCAGCAAGAATATCGGCGGTGATCCGCTGGCCCCAGTAGGCGTCGGCATCGGCCATCTGCGCGCGAAACGCATCACCTTCAGCCGCCGGCTCGATACTGACTGTCTGGAGATCGCCCTTGATCTGAGCCAGCTGCTCCGCGGACATTCCAGAGGCGACAATCTTCTTCGGCTGCGCCTGAATCGCGCAGATTGACAGCAACAATAGCGTGAGGCAGCGCATCGGACGAAATTGTATCTCATCCGCTAGAATGAAAATCGACTACATAGGAGGTTTATTGAAAGGACATCCGGAAGTTGTTGCGTTTCTCCAGGAAGTACTAAAAGCGGAGTTAACGGCGATCAATCAATATTTTCTGCATGCGGAGATGATGGAGAACTGGGGTTATAAGAAGCTCTCCGGAATTACTCGCAAGGAATCCATTGATGAGATGATTCACGCAGAGAAGTTGATCGAGCGCATACTCTACCTGGAAGGCACGCCGAACATGGGCGAGCTCTTCAAGCTCCGCATTGGACAAAACGTCAAGCAGCAGCTTGAAAACGACCTGAAGCTCGAGACAGAAGCCCTCCCGCGCCTGAATAAGGCGGTGGAGAAATGTGTCGAAGTAGGCGACAACGGCTCCCGCGATCTCTTCGCCATGATCCTGGTAGATGAAGAGCATCATGTCGATTTCCTCGAGGGCCAGCTCTACATGATTAAAGAAATGGGCTACGAGAATTATCTCGCCCAGCAGATCTATGGCGGCGAATAGAAGCTGTTCGCCCCTATGAAGCCGAAGAAAAAAGTCGTTGGTGTTCTCGACGACCTCATGTTCATTGTGAAAATCAATGAGGCCGCTAAACAGGCGGGCTTTGAGGCGAAATTCGTCAAGACCGAAGAGGACGCGCTAGCCCAGGCGGCAGAACAGCCCACGGTCATCATCCTGGATCTGAACTGCAATTCGGTGAACACGCTGAAGGTGGCCAAGCATCTGAAAGAGAATCCCGAGCTGCAGAAAATCAGCGTAATTGCTTACTTGTCCCACGTACAGGTGGAGCTGAAGCAGAAAGCACAGGAGGCCGGAATCGACGTTGTCCTGGTGAAGTCCGCGTTCTCCACCAACTTGCCGCAAATCCTGCGGCGGCACGCTTAGCCGAGACGCGGCAACTCCACGGCGGCGCGACTGATTCCGGCAATCGTCGTCGTGCCGCATTGCTTCATGATGAGTTCCAGTTCCAAACGCAGAAGATCCAGCGATCGCTCCACGCCGGCCTGCCCGAACGCGCTTAAACCCCACAGATAGGGCCGCCCGATACAAACTGCCGACGCGCCGATTGCGAGGGCCTTAAACACGTCGGTGCCCCGGCGCACCCCACCATCGAGCAACACAGGAATCCGCCCACGGACGGCGTCAATCACTTCCGGCAGCGATTCGATCGTTGCGCGTCCGCCTTCTTCGGCACGGCCGCCATGATTTGATACAACGATTCCATCGGCACCCGACTCCACAGCCAGCTTTGCGTCCTCGGCGGTTTCAAGGCCCTTCAGCACCAACTTCATTGAGGTCAGCTTCTTCAGTTGTGCAACGGACTTCCAGTCTAGGGCAGGATTCAATAGCGACAACCCCTCCGTGTCGATACCGCGAAACATCGGTTTCCGTTTTAGCCCGGCGCCCGGATTGTGACAGCTATCGCACTTTCGGCTGTCCAGGCGTCGAAAACGTGCCTGAGTTTCCGAGTTCCGCGGCGCCACGCGATCGACCGTCAGAACCAGAACCGGACATCCGGCTTGCTCGACGCGGTGAACGATCTTTTCCATCGCATCCCAGCGCGATGTGGGGTAAAGCTGATACCAGATGGAGCCGCCCGCGGCCTCGGCAACCTCCTCCACCGGGCTACTGGTCATGGTGGACAGAAGCTGCAGCGCGCGTCTCGATTTCGCGGCTCGCGCCGCTGCGACTTCTCCCTCGGCATGAAACGCCTTCTGGCTTCCGCAAGGAGCGAGCGCAACCGGGGAATTCCACTTGACTCCGAACAGCTCAATTGTCGTATCCACCGTTCGAACGTCCACCATCCGCCGCGGCCGCAGCTTCACGCGGCTGAACGCTTCGCAATTGGCCTTTACTGTGACGTCTCCATCGACGCCCGAAGCCATGTAGCCGTAGTGCGCCGGAGGAAGCGCTTGCTTTGCCGCCGGCTCCAGATCCAGAACACTGAGGGCCTGCATTGGGTCGGTAATGGCAGCGTCGGGCGCGTCGTTTGCGCCAAGAGCCAACGGACTACCGGCGAGAAATTGCAGAAATCGGCGACGTGATCCGATCGAGGCGTACCGCATGGTGGGGGATTGTATCAATGTCACGCCTCTGTGACGATGCCGTAGTAACTTCGAGAAATGGACAGGCGCACCTTTCTTTCTTTACCCGCGGCGGCCGCGGTTGCCCCAGCGGCGGAAACGTCGTTTCAGTTTGTGCATTTCACCGATACGCACATTCAACCGGAACTGCGTGCACGCGAGGGCTGTGAGAAAGCATTTGAAGCGATCAATGGCACCAAGGCGGATTTCGTCCTCGCCGGCGGCGATCTCGTTTTTGACGTGGCCGCGGTAGAGCCGCCGAGGGCCAAGGAATTGTTCGACATCTACACCTCGACCACCAAGGGGCTTGGCAAGAAGCTTCATCAGGTGCCTGGCAATCATGACGTGTACGGACTCTCCCCCAACAGCCACGTTCCCACCAGCGATCCGCAGTACGGCAAGAAAATGTTCGAAGACCGTATCGGCGCCCGCTATTCGTCGTTCGATCATAAGGGCTGGCACTTTGTCCTGCTGGACTCGATCGGAGTATCCGGCCGCACCTATATCGGCGAGATCGACCCGGAACAGATGGACTGGCTGAAACGCGATCTCGAGAAGGCCGGGCCGCGGGCCCCGATTGTCATCCTGACGCACGGCTTCTTTGGCCGCCAC
>CAYTVP010000366.1:0-4675 GCA_964441675.1 uncultured Solibacteraceae bacterium
TGCATAAGAGCGATATGCCGTTCGAGCTTCACCGGCTGCCAAACATCATCGCCATCCAGAAATGCCACGTAATCGCCGCGAGCAGCCTGGATGGCCGCATTTCGCGCAGACGCCGAACCACCGTGCGGCAGCTCCAGCACACGAAGCCGTTCATCGCGAAACTGCCGTAGCTGTTCCACGGTGCCGTCCGTCGAGCCGTCGTCGGCCACCACGATTTCAAAGTCACCGAATGTTTGATCCAAAACGGATTGAATCGCAGCAGCAATATATGGCTCAACATTGTAGACGCCCATGACAACGCTGACCGGTGGCGAATTCAAAGCTGGAGATCCTCAATCCTGCCGCAAATGTTCCGGCTGCCGGCGGGCGGCACGGCTCAGTACTTGGGCAAGTGTGGAAATACTTTTCTCCATTGAGAAGTGTTCCTGCACTCGAACTCGCGCGCTGCTTCCCATTCTTGCGGCTAGCTTTGCATCCGTTAACAACGTCACCATATGCCGGGCCATCGCATCAATATCATATTCGTCAACAAGAAACCCCGTCTCATTTTCGACGACACTATCCAGAATTCCTGCATGCCTTGTTGCAATAACAGGCAGGCCGGCTGCGCCGGCTTCGAGCACCGACACCGGACTGCCCTCGGAATCACCGCTCGGCGCCACCACACTATGTTGCACGAACGCCCGCGCCGCGCTCATTAGTTTTGATACGGCCCGATGATCTTGTTTTCCTACAAATCGTATTGCCTCCGATATCTTTAGCGCACGCGCCAGCTGTACGCAGGCGTCGAAAAGCGGCCCGTCGCCAACCATGACCAATTTTGCTTCCGGGCATGCCTGTAACGCTTTATCGAATGCCAAAATCGTGAGGTGCGGCGCCTTTTTCTCGACGAACCGGCCTACCGCAATTAGGGTCTGGGAGCGCTCATTTCCGGCATCCGGAGAGAAAACCGCGTGATCCACACCGCAGGAGTTCACGGTGACCCGTTCGGGATGCGCCCCGAGCTCGATCACCCGCTGCCGCATCGCCTGGGACACGACAACAATTCCCGCCGCACAACCGAACAGCTTCCGGTAGAGGGCCAATTTGGGTTCAACCAGTGCCCGTACGTAAACATCGTAGCCGTGACAATGAACAACGAGCGGCACTCCGGCAGCCTCGCAGGCATCGACAAGATGAACTGCTGCGTCAGCGAACTCCGCCAGTACGACGTCGACCTTTTCCCGTTGGAGGAAATTCGCCAATGCACCATTCATACGGCCTTGGGCGCGTTCGACCACGTTTCGCGGAGCGCGGTCCGCAAAATAGTTTATGGCGCGATAAGGCAGCCAAAAGAGCGGTTTTTGTTGATACTGCCAATTAAATGCGCCGCCGTAAAGGTGCATGACCGTGCCAGGCAGGCGAGTCAAATGATCCCTGACGAAGGTCTGCGAATAGCCGTCCTTTTCGGCATTGAAGAGGGCGATTCTGATGTCGGTCATTCGCCGCGACCGGAAGCTCCAGGTCTTTCAAGCTCATCGAGGTAGCTGGCAGTCGGCGCCGGGTCGTCAGGCATAATAGGCTTTGAACACTACTATTATGACCGCTGCCTCGTACAACATCTCTCTATCGCAGGCGGTCTTAGGACGTATCCGCGAGCTTCTGGGTCCGGAAAGTATGGTAAATCGGGTCGTTCGCCAAAAGCTGACCTACCTCGATCGACCAGCGCTAGCTTGGCTGCGTCAGGAAGTAAGCCGTGTGGAAGAAGCCAAAATCGCAGGCACGCTCATCGAGACCGGCTGTGCTCTTGGCGGCTCGGCGATTGTGATTGCCGAGGCAAAAGCACCCGAGCGGAGGCTTGAGCTTTATGACGTCTTCGGGCTCATCCCCGCCCCTTCCGAGCGGGACGGAGTCGATGTCCATAACCGCTATGACGTGATTCAGTCGGGAAAATCTAAAGGCATATCGGGGGATGAGTATTACGGATACCGGTCCGACTTAATGGCAGAGGTCCGGGAATCGTTCCGCCGCAACCAGATCGATCCGGACAAGAACAATGTTCACTTGATCAAGGGTATGTACCAGGACACTCTCCACCCCAAGCAGCCAATCGCCTTAGCGCATATCGACTGCGACTGGTACGATTCTGTGGCCTGTTGTCTCGAACGAATCGTCCCGCGGGTGGCGATGGGCGGAAGCATCATTTTGGACGATTACTTTTCCTATTCGGGGTGCCGCGCAGCTGTCTGGGATTTCTTCCGGCATCGCATGGACGAGTTTGCCTTTTTGTATGGCCCGAGATTGCTGCTGCGCCGCATTCAGGAACCCGCAACCGCTCCAGTAGATTAAAGCTCTGCCCGCCGCAACCGCAGGGCGTTCGCGATTACAGAAACAGAACTGAACGTCATCGCCGCGCTGGCGATCATGGGGCTCAGCAAAATTCCGAAGAACGGATACAACACGCCGGCCGCGACCGGCACTCCCAGGAAGTTGTAGATGAACGCGAAGAACAAATTTTGACGAATGTTCTTCATCGTAGCTTCGCTCAGCCGCCGCGCCCGCGAGATACCGCGCAGATCGCCTTTGACCAGAGTGATGCCGGCGCTTTCCATTGCCACGTCTGTGCCGGTGCCCATGGCAATTCCGACGTCGGCCTGGGCCAACGCCGGTGCGTCATTCACACCGTCGCCCGCCATGGCAACTCTATGGCCTTCGGATTGAAGCTGCTTTACAATTTCCAATTTGCGTTCCGGAAGCGCATCGGCATGAACTTCATCGATGCCTAAACGGCGGGCGACAGCTTCCGCGGTCGTACCGTTGTCGCCAGTCACCATCACCACCCGCAATCCGGCGCTCTTCAATGCCGCGATCGCCTCCGGCGTCGAATGCTTGATCGGATCCGCGATCCCCAACAGGCCCGCCATTTCACCGGCGGTCGCAACGAATACTACGGTCTGGCCCTCTCGCCTCAATTCCTCGGCACGCGCCGGAAGGTCACCGGTATGGATGCCGGATTCTTCGATTAATTGACTATTTCCGGCCAAGGCACGCGCTCCGCCGATTGATCCGGCAATACCCTTACCGGTAATCGACTCAAATTCATCCACAGCGGCACTTTGAATGCCGCGTTCGCTCGCTGCCTGGAGAACTGCGTGCGCAAGGGGATGCTCGCTTCCCCGCTCCAGCCCGGCCGCAGTGGAAAGCAACCTCTCGTCGGTCCATCCTGCAGCCGGTACGATCGAGACCACCTTGGGCTTACCCTCGGTGAGAGTTCCGGTTTTATCGACGATCAGGCGGTCCACCTTCTCCAGCGTCTCGAGAGCCTCCGCGCTACCGATCAACACTCCCGCCTGAGCGCCGCGGCCTGTGCCCACCATGATCGACATCGGCGTGGCAAGACCCAGAGCGCATGGGCAAGCAATAATCAGGACCGCGACCGCATTCACCAGCGCGATAGCAAGCCGCGGTTCCGGACCCACCATGGCCCAAATGACGAATGTCACCACGGCGATCACAAGAACCAGGGGAACGAACCATGACGAGACCTGATCGGCCAGCCGCTGGATTGGCGCCCGGGTTCTCTGGGCTTCGTTCACCATGCGGACGATCTGCGCGAGAACGGTGTTGCCGCCGACGCGCTCGGCTTCCATCAGGAAACCGCCCGTACCATTCACCGTGCCGCCGGTCACTGCTGCGCCCGGCTCTTTCGAAACCGGCATCGGCTCGCCCGTGATCATCGATTCATCTACGGTGCTACGCCCTTCGATCAGCTTTCCGTCCACGGGAACCCGCTCGCCGGGACGTACACGCAGCCTCCATCCGACTTCGATTTCGCTCAACTCGACATCGCGCTCCTGCCCATTTGTCTCGACCAAACGCGCTGTCTTCGGCGCCAGCTCCAGCAGACTTCGGATCGCAGTGCTGGTTCGACTGCGTGCTCGCAGCTCCAACACCTGCCCGAGTAATACCAACGTGACGATCACGGCCGCCGGTTCAAAATACACCGCCAGCGCGCCGTCATGTCCCTTGAACGACTGCGGAATAAAATCGGGAAACAACAAAGCCAGCAGGCTATAGCCGTATGCCGCCCCCGTGCCAATCGCGATCAGGGTGAACATGTTCGGGCTGAGATGCTTGATGGACATCCAACCGCGTTCGAGCAGCGGCCATCCCGCCCAAACAACAATCGGTGTCGCCAATACGAACTGCAGCCACAGAACCGCGCGCATGCCCAGCCATGTTTGGAGCGGCATCCCCGGCAGAAATTCGGAAACCATCAACGCCATGATGGGGACAACAAGTATCGCGCTGATCCAGAATCTCCGCGTCATATCCCGCAGCTCGTGGTCGTCCGGCTCGCCGGCGGTCACCTCCACCGGCTCGAGAGCCATCCCGCACTTCGGACAAGTTCCCGGCCCCATCTGACGGACTTCGGGGTGCATCGGACACGTATACTCGACGTCCTTCCCCGAGTCAGCATGAGGGGGCGTTGCGGCTGGAGTGTGGTGGTCGTGGCAGCAGGAACCCGCCGGCATTTGAATGCCGACAAGGCCGCCTGGCTTCGGATTCAAGAACTTTGCCGGAGACTCCTGAAACTTTGCCAGGCAGCCCCGGCTGCAGAAGTAATAGGTCGTTCCTTCATGCTCAAACGACCCCGCGGACGCTGACGGATCAACGGTCATTCCACAGACGGGGT
>CAYTVP010000367.1:0-4674 GCA_964441675.1 uncultured Solibacteraceae bacterium
GGCGCTTGCACCGCAGGTACCGCCCGCGCGGTTGAAGTTGATCGACCGTCTGCTGGTTGCCGGGAATGCCCGCAGCGCCGCGGATAACGTCTCTCCAGCCGAGGCGATGTTATTGGCATCGCGTTTGCTGGCGGGCGGCGTAGAGGTCCCTGGGCCGGAAACCACGGAAATCAAACGCCTGATGGCCGAGTCGCCCGAAAAGAATGGACCAGCGGCCATCTCTCGCGCGTTCGGAACACCGAAGCCGACACTCGCCAGTTCCTATTCCCCGGAACTGCTGAATCTGCGAACATTTCCTACCCTGATGGGATATTCGAGCCGGATTCTGGCGGAAAGCTGGGAATCGTCCACGCTCTATTACGCGGCTCTTGCCGACGAGTTGAATCTGCGTCCATCGCAGCTGAACGTTCAGGTACCGTTGTGGACACAAAAAACCGTGGAGGCTATTTTTGCAACGCATCTCGAGGATTGGCCGGCGGTCTTGCGCTCGCTCCGGGTAGTAGGCGAAAATGCCCGATCGGAGACTCGTAAGCAGCCTTTAGATCGTAAGGCTTCATTAGATTAGTTGGAGGATCGTCTTGTACTTCACTCGACGCTCGATTCTGTCCTGGACGGCGCCGCTGCTTGGAAGCGGCTCCAAACTTTTAGCGCAGCAGGAACGCCCCACCTTTCAGGTAAAGGTGGACATGGTGGTCCTCAGCTTCACCATTACCGATTCCAAGGGCCGCTATGTGAACGGCTTGAAACATGCCGATTTCAAGGTCCTGGAGGATGGAATTCCGCAGAAGATTGCCACGTTTGCCGAAGGCAACCGGCCTCCGATGCAAATCCTCGAGGATGGTTCGACCCGCCCGATCTTGAATGTCGAAAGTCTCACCCAGCCTGGCGAGGGCGCCGAAGGACGCGTTTCCGATGCGTTCGTCGGCACCAATGTGTTCGTGCTGTTTGATACCTCGAATTACATGTACCGCGGGTTTGTCTACGCGTCGGATGCGATTGCGGACTTTATACGCGGCCTCGACCGGGCGGATTCGGTCGCCGTGTACACCTTCAGCCGAAACCTGACCCGCGCCGCCGATCTGACTCAGGACCGGAATAATGCCATAACCGGCCTGAGAAAAGCCGTCGCAGGCGATGACTCAGCGATCTATAACGCGTTGTTGCTGACGCTGCGCGACGCGGCCAAGGTGCCCGGCCGCAAAGTGGTGATTGTGTTTTCGAATGGCCCGGACAATGGCTCCATGGTCGCTCCGGATGACGTTCGAGCCGTCGCTGAGGATGAGGGAATCCCCATCTACGTCATTTCCACCTCGGAAGTGAACCGCGACCCGATTTCCTCAGGCGTCTTCCGCCGGATCTCCGGACGCACCGGCGGCAAAGCTTACTTCGCCAAAACATGGCAGAAGCAAGTGGAGGCATTCGAATCGATCCGTGAGGATTTGGGCAACTCCTATACCGTCACGTATTACCCCGCTGCGAATCCCAATGAAGGATTCCGGAGGATCAGCGTCGAGCTAATGAACGACCCCGGCAAGAAACTCCGCGTACGCGCCCGGCCCGGCTACCGCCCCAGCCGGAGCTTTTAGCAGTGGGGATTGCCGATCAGCTGAAGTCGGCCCGCATTTACGACCTCGAACAGCCAAGATTCTTCGGAATGCCGGTACACGATTCGCATCGGCCCGGCTATTTTTACGCGCTTCACCGGCGCCATCGCGACACCTACGACCCGGAACATCACGGGCCGCGTTCCGGCGCCTCGGGAGTTGTCACGATGATGGAGCACTCCGGCACGCACATCGATGCGCTTTGCCACCAGGCTTGTGAGCTTCAGCTGTTCGGCGGCGTGCCGATCGAGAGCGTCGAGTCTCCTTCCGGATTCAAGAAGCTGGGGATCGAGAATGTTCCCCCGATCGCGGGCCGCGGTGTCCTTCTGGACATTGCCGGTTACCGGCACGTGGATCGACTGGAAGATCACGATTCGATCACCGCGGGAGAAATGATCGAGTGTGCCCGTTTCGAGGGTGTCGAGGTCGGCCGCGGTGACGTCCTTCTGGTTCGCACCGGCTCCGGTCGAATCTGGGAGCAGCCGGAGGATTATCTGCGCGCGGCCGGGGTCGACAAGTCAGGTTCGATTTGGGCGGCCGAACAGGGCGTCATCGCTGTCGGGGCTGACAACATGGCCTGGGATCCGCTGGATGGGAGGCGCGACCCGGAAACGGGCACGACGCTCTTTGGCCACCTACACCTGCTAACCCGCAACGGGATTTATATTCTTGAGAATCTCTACCTTGAGGAGTTGGCACGGGAACGTTGTTATGAATTTGGCTTTATCGTTCAGCCATTGAAGCTGAACGGAGCCACCGGCTCGCCAGTACGTCCCATCGCGCTCGTCTAGAATCGATAGACAGCCGTAGCGCGCAGTCTATGAGTGTCCTGTTCTCTCCCTACCGTGTTGGCGGCCTCGAATTGCGCAACCGGATTGTCATCGCGCCGATGTGCCAGTACTCCGCTGAAGAAGGCTGCGCCACCGATTGGCACGTCATTCACCTCGGCAACCTCGCGTTTTCAGGCGCTGGTCTTCTGATTATCGAGGCTACAGCGGTGTCACCGGAAGGGCGGATCAGTCCTTACGATCTCGGCTTGTGGTCCGGCGAAACAGAAGAGGCGCTGGGCCGCGTAATCGGCATTGTGCGGCGCTACTCCGGGATGCCCATCGCAATCCAGCTTGGCCATGCCGGACGCAAAGCCTCAACACGGGTCCCGTGGGAAGGTGGACAACAGATCCCGCCCGGCGAGGATCTTGGATGGCAGACAGTGGCCCCGTCGGCAGTACCCTTTCTTGCGGACGAATATCCGCCGGCTGCCCTGGATGCGGGTGGCATGACGCGCATCCGGGAAGCATTCGCGGACTCGGCGAGGAGGGCGGCACGCCTGGAACTGGATGCCATTCAGATCCATGCGGCGCACGGCTACCTGTTGCATCAGTTTCTCTCTCCAGTCAGCAACGCACGCGAGGATGCCTACGGCGGAAGCCTGGAAAACAGGATGCGCTTTCCATTAGAGGTTTTCGATGCGGTACGGCAGGCAACGCCCGCGGACAAACCGGTCAGCGTACGTGTATCGGGCACAGACTGGGTTGAGGGAGGCTGGAACATTGACGACACAATCGCCTTTGCCAAAGCCCTCCAGTCGCGCGGCTGCAGCGCGATTCACGTATCGAGCGGGGGCTCCACCACGAAGCAGCGCATTCCGGCCGGTCCAGGCTACCAGGTGCCGCTGGCGCGAGCCGTTAAGGCCGCCACCAATCTGCCCACAATCGCCGTCGGCCTGATCACCAGCTACGACCAGGCGGAAGCAATTGTCGGCACCGGCGATGCCGACCTGGTGGCCGTGGCAAGGACCATCCTGTACGATCCGCGCTGGCCCTGGCATGCCGCCGCGCATTTTGGCGGGACCGTAAAGGCTCCAAAACAGTATTTGCGTTGCCAGCCGGCGCGCTATCGCAATTTGCTCGAAGCCTGAGCCGGGTTGACTGTCTAGCGTATGTTACGCTGGCGATTGCCTTTCGCTTCATCGGGAAGCAAACGCTACGGGACTTCATGTCGGTGCAGATCTTCGTGCAGGGAAACTTGCTCGGAAGCGAAATTTACCTATCTTCGGGTGACCCTGCCGTCAACGCCCGGCGTGTTTCCGGCTGGTCGGAGACAAAGCCGGCGGAATTTTTGACTCAACGCGGCCTGTCGCCGATCCTGCTTGGCTCAAGCGGCGGCGGACAATTTTTGCTGGTCCTCCCTGAGGAGTTTCGCGCCGATATCATCACGTATCTCGACGAAATGGCCCAGGACGTTCTGACGGTCTCTGGAGGCAAAACCCGGCTAATCTGGGCGATCACCGAAAATCTGGGCACCTGGAAACTGATTCGAGAACGGCTGGACCGTGAGCTGACAAGCCGGGCAGGCGCACTGCCGTCCGCACCGGACTTCCAGCCCTTTTCTCCCGCGGAAGAACCGGGCCCTGAGCTGCCCGCCCGTCCGATTCTTCGGGGTGACGTCGACAACTTCGCTTACCTGCTGAAGACTGCCGACTCGATTGAATCCCACGTTTCGCTCTCTGTGCTGTTCCGCCAGTTCTTCGCTGGCGAAGTTCCGCGGTTGAGCGACGGCAAAGCGGAAACGCTGTACGCAGGCAGCGACGATTTCGCGATCGCTGGCGATTGGCCGCTGTTAATCGAGATTGCAGCGGAGATGCGCCGGCTGTTCGAGCGCTTTGTCCAGGAGAACTTAAGCAGCTATCCGGGACCGGAAGGCAAAACTCTGTCGATGGCGATCGCGATACCGCGGGAAGACGATACATTGGCGCGGGTTTTTGCAGAATCCGGGCGCCTGTTGAACGCTTCGAAAGCAGTAACACGAGACGGTTTTCATCTTTTCGGGCGCGTTGTCGATTGGAAACAGTTTCCGGAAGTGATCGCGGCGAAGGAGCTAACGCTGCGACTGGTAAGGGATTTCGGTTGCTCCACGCAATTCATCGATGAGCTGCGCGGCTTTTATCCGGAGATACAAATCGGTCGGAGGCGGGTTGAAAAATCCGACCGTCCCTGGCGGTTGTACCGTCGGCTGGCGGTGACGCTCGATCCGCAGGATCGCCGTGCAGGGTCCCGCGAGTTTCAAAAGG
>CAYTVP010000368.1:0-4658 GCA_964441675.1 uncultured Solibacteraceae bacterium
TGGGCGACCAGCTTATCTCCTTCGTTGTGACTCGGCAACTTTCCCGCTTCCATGGCCAGCCAGGCCGACCGATCGTAGACCAAGTGAAAAGTTCCTGGAGATTGCTCAAAGTAAATGCGGTCGAAATTCGGCAACCTATGAAAAGTGACGATGGTGGCACAGGCGTCGATTAGATCAGTCGCAGATACTCGGCCTTCTTGGTTGACGACGATCAAGAAACGCTGGTGATTATCGACATCCAACTGATCGTGCTTATCGACCAGCAATTTCGCCAGCGGATGGCCTCCCATCTCAGCAAATCGAATCGCGCTTGCTGAGAACTGCCGTATGGCCGACAGTTCGGAGTTATTGCCGAAGCGCTCAACACCGTGCATTGGCATGCGCGTTCCTTCGCGTAGCCTCAGCTCCTCGCCAAGACGCGTCGCTGCAGCCTCAGGATGCGGGTCCACGGTCGGCTGTTCGATCAAAAGGCCGCCGAACCCTTCCCGTCGCAGTTGAGAAAGGAAACGTTCGTTGTACGTTTGCCTCCTGGCAAGTTCGCCGAGGTCATAGCCAAGAGGAAATAATCGACCTATCTCCGCTGCAACAGCTGTAGCTCTTGGGAAGGTGTACTCACAGTCATAACTCCGCTCATTCTTGAAGGTCGACACCTCGTCCTCGGACGCCGACCAGCTATGGCCGGTATGCTCCTCCAGATACTTCAAGAAGCAGTCTACGGTAGCTTGCTCTGCGGCGTCTCGCATAGAGTCAATCGCCTCACTGTCTCGACCATAACAAATTGCACGAGGTTTCTAACTCGTAAATTTTGATGCAGTGGGGGCCTTTGCCAAGTTTAGTTTCTGGCGGTGAGGGTGGGATTCGAACCCACGGAACCCGTGAAGGTTCAACGGTTTTCGAGACCGCCCGATTCAACCACTCTCGCACCTCACCGCAGCGGCTCTTTTTCAGTATATGTCGCCCGCGTGGACCAACTGTTGCGGAAAATCGCCGATTCAGAAACACCGCAATTCCCTGCGATTCTTACCCTGCGATATTTGCAAAGACATACACTGAGCCCATGACCCGTCGTGAGCTCCTGGCTGCCCCGGCTCTTTCGCCTGCGAGCGCCCGCCCCGCGGACAATCCAACGATAAAACCTGCCGCTCTACGGCCCGGCGATACCGTCGGCGTGATCACACCCTCCACGTATGTGTCCGACCCCATCCACCTGGATTTAGTTCCCCTCACCCTCGAGCATTTCGGTCTGAAGCCCAAAATGGGGCAGAACGTCCGCAAGCGCGCCGGATATCTCGGAGGATCGGTTGAGGAACGGATCTCCGATCTTCATAGTATGTTTCGCGACCCCGAGGTGAAAGGCATCTTCTGCATTCGGGGAGGATACGGATCTCCGCAGCTGCTCGACAGAATTGATTACGCTCTCATTCGGCAGAATCCAAAGATTTTCGCCGGCTACAGCGACATTACTGCACTGCATCAGGCAATTCACCGCCATGCCGGGTTAATCACATTTCATTCACCCGTAGTCCTCTCCCGCTTCACTCAATGGACGCAGGATCATTTCCGCCGTGCGCTGTTTTCCTCGGAATCCATCCGCAAGATCGCAAATCCGCCGGAAAGTAATCCGCTGAGACCGGCACACCCCTGGCGAGCGATTCGGCCCGGCAAGGCATCCGGGACCCTGACCGGCGGCAATCTGACGCTCCTTTGCAGTCTTCTTGGAACTCCCTACGAGGTAGAGACCGCCGGAAGACTCTTCTTTATTGAGGAAATCGGAGAGGAGCCCTATCGGGTAGATCGGATGCTGACGCAATTACGCTTGGCCGGTAAATTTGACCAGGCTGCCGGAATCATTGTTGGGGAATGCGTCGATTGCAATCCGCGCGAGTTCCGGCCCGGATTTGAATCTACTTTCTCTTTGAATGAAGTGTTGCAGGATATCCTCGGCGCGACGCAAGTTCCCGTATTGTCTGGACTTCTCATCGGCCACACACCGGATCAGGCTACGTTGCCGATTGGCGTGAAAGCAGAAATGGATGCAGCTGAAGGCTCTTTAACAATTCTGGAGAGCGCCGTGCAGTAATCAAGGCGCAGTACCTGATATGTTGAATGGAACGCTTTTGGTCTACGAGCAGTCGACGAACAACGGAACTCCGGCGTTCGCTGCTGCATCCTTAAAGTTAGGCCGAGGGGTCTAAGGAACCACCAGTTTGCGTAAGTACATATTATTGTTGGCCGTCCTGTTGGTAGGCTGCGAAGGGGATGGCTCCCGGGATGTGGCGCGCCAGCCCGACGAGCCGCAAACCCCCACTGTCCAGCGTTATCTTGCCGCGCTGGACGAACAGCGGGCGAAGATGAAGGGTGTACGAATGGATGTGCGAATGGTGGGCTCCATTCCGAAGTTAACCAAAACTGGCTCGATGCGGGCGCTACGCGCGATCTCGAGTGCTGGAAAGGTAACATACGACGCTCTGAACTTTGACGGGGACACTACCGTTAAAAAGGAAGTAATTGCGCGGTATATGGCCGCAGAGGCCGAAAATATGGACAATCCGAATCCCAGTCTGGCAATTAGTCCACGAAACTACAAGTTCAAGGAAAAAGGGATCCAGCAGCGCGGAGAGCGCGAGGTGGTCGTGTTGGAGTTGAATCCAAGGCGGAAAGAAGTCGGCCTCTTCCGCGGCGAAATTTGGCTGGATCCCGCTACGATGCTACCGGTCCGGGAGGCAGGGCAGTTCGTCAAGTCCCCGTCGGTTTTCATTAAGAAGGTACAGTTCATCCGCGATTACGAAATCAAGGACGGCATTTCGGTGCCAACAAGGATGACGAGTTTTGCCGATACTCGAATCGTTGGACGGACGGAGTTGAACATCAGCTTCAGCAATTTCGCCAAAGCATCCCCTCCGCCTGCGAGTGAAGAAGCTAGCGAATGTCAGTCTCTTCCGGAATAGCAGACTGCTAAACTAATAGCTCTAGTAATGCGGACGCTTTTCTTAAACCCTCCGTCTTTCGAGGGATTTGACGGAGGCGCGAGTTCGCGCTGGCCGGCCACGCGTGAAATCGAATCGTACTGGTATCCCGTCTGGCTGTGTTATCCGGCGGGTCTGATTTCTGATTCCAAGGTGGTGGACGCGCCGCCCCATCACATCTCCATCGAACAAACGGTGGCGATGGCCAATGATTTCGAGTTGTTGGTGTTATTCACGTCGACGCCCGGCCTGGCCGTGGATTGCAAGATTGCGTCCATGATGCGCGACCTCAACCCGAAGCTGAAGGTGTGTTTCGTGGGACCACCTGTCACCGTAGAGCCGGAGAAGGTTCTTCGCGAGAATCCGGTAATTGACTTCGTCGTGCGCAAGGAATTCGATTATCAGATCGCCAATTTCGCCAAGGGCACACCGGTCGAGGAGTTACCAGGAGTCAGCTACCGAAAGAACGGCGGCATCTCCCACAATCCCGATGGACCGGTGATTGAGAACCTGGACGAACTTCCCTGGGTCACCAAAATCTATCAGCGCGATCTGGACTTTCGGCGTTACAACGTTCCGTTTCTTCTGAATCCGTTCATTTCCTTCTATACCTCGCGCGGTTGCCCGGCGATGTGTACATTTTGTTTATGGCCTCAGACGCACTCCGGCCACCGCTGGCGCCTGCGTTCCGTCGAAGATGTCGTGAACGAGGTTCGATGGGCGAAGGAGAACTTTCCGGGGCTGAAGGAAATCTTCTTCGACGACGATACCTTCAACTACAAGAAGGAACGGACCATCGCTCTCTGCAAGGAGCTGGCAAAAGTCGGAGTCACCTGGTCGTGCACATCCCGCGTCACAACGGACTACGACACCTTGGCTGCTATGAAAGATGCCGGCGGGCGGCTGATGATCGTGGGCTATGAATCGGGTGACCCGCAGATCCTGAAGAACATCAAAAAGGGCGCCACCATCGACATGGCGCGGCGGTTCACCAAAGACGCTCACAAGCTTGGTTTGACCGTTCATGCCGACTTTATCGTTGGCCTGCCCGGCGAGACGCGCGAATCGATCCGCCGGTCCATCGATTTCGCCAAGAGCCTGGATACCGAAACGATTCAGGTTTCAATAGCGCATCCCTACCCTGGCACCGAGTTTTACGAGCACGCCAAAAAGAATAACCTGATCACACTCGATTCCATGACCGATGAGAGCGGCCATCAGCTTCCGAACATAATTTATCCCGGTCTCAACCGCGCGGAACTGGTCGATTGGGTGCAGCGCTTTTATGACGAGTATTACTATCGTCCTGCCGCCGCCTGGCGCGTAGTTTCGAAAGCGATCATCAATCGAGACGTCAAGCGCCTTTATAAGGAAGCTCGAGAGTATCTCGCCCTGCGCGACAAGCGGAAGAAGTTTGTTGCCGAACAGGGTGCTTCCGCGGCGGCTGCAGCCGGCGATTAAATGGGTAGGGTCCTTTCGCTCGCGGCCTTCGTCGTGGCAGCGAACGCGGCGGGAAATTACGCCTTGAATTGGGGCATGAAGCACGGCGGGATTTTCACGTTTTGGACGATCGCCGGCGTCATCACTTTAATTGTTTGGGCATTGGCTCGGATCAAGCTGCTGAAATGGGCTGATCTGAGCTATGTTTTGCCCGTTACCGCCATCGGCTATGTGATCCCCTTGATCCTGGGG
>CAYTVP010000369.1:0-4656 GCA_964441675.1 uncultured Solibacteraceae bacterium
CCGCCGGTACAAATACCTTCGGAATCTTGTGCATAAGACGGAGTTCCCGTTTGCCAGCGACTTATGGGCCTCAAAAACCTGGCAAAGCCTGCGGCCGGAGGGCGGCAATGCGCGCGTGGGCCGGCGCCCGGTGACGGACTATCTGTATCGAGCCGAAGAAGAGCTATACGACATTCAGGCGGACCCCGACGAGTTAAGGAATCTTGCCGGCAATACGGAACATCGCGCGACGCTTGAAAAAATGCGAAAACAGGTGAGCACCTGGCGGAAAAAGACCAACGATCCCTGGATGATTCTCTCGCGCTATTCCGGGGAGGACGAAAAGGTCAATCCGCCGATCTAATATAGAAGTATGCGAGTCGTTGCCCGCCGGCGCGGTTTGATCTTTATTTTGGCCACGGCCATTGCAGTGTATGCCGTGGAAGAAGACACGAAGGTCGATTGGCGCACTCTGCGCGGCTTGAACTATCGCACTGGCGAAAAATCGGAAGCCTTGCAAAAGGTTGATGGAAAGCGCGTGAAGGTCCCCGGCTTTATGGTGCCTCTCGAAGACGAGGATGAGATGGCCATCGAGTTCCTTCTGGTTCCTTATGTCGGCGCTTGCATTCATACGCCGCCTCCTCCGCCCAATCAGATCGTCTACGTAAAGATGGACGGCGACAAGAAAACCAAGATCAGCTTCTGGGATCCGGTGTGGGTTCACGGAAAGCTGGAGGTTTCGAGCGTGAAGAGCCCTTATGGCGATGTTTCCTACAAGCTCTCGTCGAATCTTATTGAGCCATACAAGGAGTAGCGATCGCCATGCGCGTACTGTGCTTCATTTTCGCCGTAAGTCTGCTGGTGAGCGCCGATGACAAGAAGGGCCACAAACATACTCACAAACACGGGCACAAATCACACGACCATGGTGCGGCCGAAGTGAATCTGGCGGTGGAAGGCAAGAAGGTGGACATCGAGTTCCACTCTCCGGCAACCGCAGTCGTCGGTTTTGAATATGTGCCCACCTCCGCGGCCGACAAGAAAAAACAAGCTGACGCACTGGCTACGCTGAAGGCAAATATCTCCAAGATGATTGTGTTCGACGCCGCTGCGGGATGCAAAATCACTCCCAAAAGTGTGGAAGTAGATCAGTCTGAACCGGACCATGCGGAAATCGATGCGGATTTCACGGCAACCTGCGCGCAGCCGCCGGCCGGGACCAAAGTCAGCTTTGGCGTTTCGAAGATCTACCCCGGAATCGAAAAAGTGAAGGTTCAGGCGATCGGATCTTCCGGTTCGACGGGCGCCGAGATCTCAAAAGACAAGGGAACGGTAACCCTTCCCAAGTAGCGCGATGCCGGAAGCGATCGCGATTGACAATCTGCACTTTCGATACTCTACCGGGCCGGAGATTCTGGATATTCCTGCGCTCAATATTGAGCGGGGAGAACGGGTCTTTCTTTTTGGACCGTCGGGATCGGGCAAGACAACCCTGCTCGGGCTTCTTGCCGGCGTCCTGAAGGCCACCTCGGGTTCCGTGAAGGTGATGGGCCGCGACCTCACGTCACTCACGCCCAGTCAGCGCGACGCGTTTCGCGGATCGCACGTCGGATACATTTTCCAGCTCTTCAATCTGATCCCGTACCTGACTGTAGAGGAGAACATCACTTTGCCCTGCCGCCTGTCTGCCGAACGTAAGCGGAGGCTGAATGGAAAGCCGCTTGCGGATGCGGCGCGGAGCGTCGCCGAGCACTTGGGCATCGCGCAGTTGTTGCACGAAAACGTTACCAAGCTCAGCGTCGGGCAACAGCAGCGCGTGGCCGCCGCCCGCGCTTTGATTGGGACGCCGGAACTGGTGGTTGCCGATGAACCCACATCTTCGCTCGACCACGATCATCGCGAGCGTTTCATCCAGTTGTTGTTCGAGAATTGCCGTGAGGCGGGATCGACCCTGGTTTTCGTCAGCCACGACCGATCGTTGATGCCGCTGTTCGATCGCTCCCTTTCGCTGCCGGAAGTGAACCGGGCCAGCCAGGCTGGAGTGGCGGTCTGACATGCTGCTTCTTTCTCTCGCCTGGCATTCGTTGAAGAATCGCAAGCTGACGACGATATTGACGGTGGTATCCATCGCACTGAGTGTCGCTTTGCTGCTTGGCGTCGAGAACGTCCGCGTGGGCGCGCGCGAGAGTTTTTCGAATACGATCTCGGGGACCGATCTGATCGTCGGGGCGCGCGGGGGCGCTCTGCAATTGCTCCTGTATGCGGTATTCCGGATGGGCTCGGCCACCAACAATATCTCCTACGAGAGCTACGAACATTTCGCCGAGCATCCGGCGGTGGCCTGGACCATTCCGTACTCGCTCGGCGATAGCCATCGCGGATTCCGCGTTGTGGGGACCACCGACGATTTCTACGAGCACTATCGCTACCGCCGGGACCGGCGCATCGAGTTTGCAGAAGGTCACGCACCGCGGGACGTCTTCGACGTTGTTTTGGGAAGCGACGTTGCCCAGCGGTTGGGCTATCGCCAGGGGCAAAAAGTAGCCATCACGCATGGCATCAGCAGCACCGGAATTCTCAATCATGACGACAAGCCGTTCACGGTTACCGGAATTCTGAAGCAAACCGCGACGCCGGTGGACCGGTCCATTTATGTGTCGCTGTATGGAATGGAGGCGGTACATGTGGACTGGGAGGAAGGGGCGCCGCCGATGCCCGGCGAGGAGACGCCGGCAGCAAAGATCACGAAGGACAATCTGAAGGTAAAGCAGATTACCGCGTTTCTGCTTCGCGCGAAATCCCGAATCGATACGCTACGGCTGCAACGCGAGATCTCCACGTTTGACCAGGAGCCGATGCAGGCAATTATTCCCGGCGTGGCGTTGGCGGAACTTTGGCGCACAATCGGGTATGCAGAGGATGCACTGCGCATCGTGACGTTTTTTGTGCTCGTTGTTGGACTATTGGGTATGCTGGTCTCCCTGTACACGTCGCTTAACGAACGCAGGCGCGAAATGGCAATTCTGCGAGCGGTCGGCGCGGGTCCGCGGAAGATTATTCTGCTGCTGGTGTTCGAGTCAGGGCTGCTGGCCGTTGCCGGCGCGGTGATGGGGCTCGCACTGATATATCTTTTGTCGGTAGTAGCAAATCCGCTGGTTGAGCAGCATTTCGGCCTCTATCTGCCGATCCAGGCCCCGACGCCGACAGGGTGGGCATTTCTCGCCGCAGTGGCTATCGCCGGCGCGCTGATCGGTTTTGTTCCCGCCGTGAAGGCTTACCGGAACGCGTTAAGTGACGGTTTGAGCGTGCGCCTATGAAGCGGTTCTTGCTGTGTTGTTGCTTCGTGGCGGCCGCATGCCAGCCTAAGTTTAAGGCAGTCGAGGTGAGCCCTGACGATTTGAAACAGCCGCCCAGCCCCCCGCCGCAGACGGTCCGGCAACCGAGCGATCCTTCGGGGCCGCCTGGGATGCCCGGGATGCCACCGGGGATGATGGGTCCTTCGTCCAACTATGTGGCTACGGACTGGCGTGTACTGCGCGGCCTGAATACGCGTACCGGCGAGATCGCTCCGGAACTCAAGAAGCTGGAAGGCGGGCCGGTCCGGATCAGGGGCTACATGGTGCCATTTGAAGATGAGTACCAAACTGTTTCGCAGTTTCTTCTGGTGCCCGAAGCCGGGATGTGCGTTCACGTTCCGCCGCCGCCAATCAATCAGATCATCCTGGTAGAGATGACATCGGGCGTGGCGACGGTGAACTGGGGAAAACCGATTTCTGTCTCGGGCATTCTCGAGATCATGCAATCCGACAGCCCGTACGGAAAGGTCGCGTTCAAGCTGGATGCGGCCCTGGCGGAAGTATCGGAAGGCTAATAGTTCGTTACTTCGCGCGCAGTCATTGAGTAGAACGCGGGACCATATGGACTGTTGCGGCGTCCCAGAAAGATCGTGCCCTCCACCCATACTGCGTCCATGAGTCCGAAGTTCGCCTTTTGCCCGCGCGTCATCTTGACAAAAATCATCTGATTTGGCGGAGGCGGCGGCGTATGTACACAGGCTCCGTTATAAGGCACAAGGAGAAACTCCGTCAGCTGGTTGGCGTCGTCATCAAGCGGGACAATGTAGCCGGGTACCCGCACCGGTTTTTCGTCGACGGCCTGGATTTCCGGCGTAGCTTTCCCGGTTTGGCTATTCATGCCGCGAAGCATGGCCCAAGTGAGTTCCGGCACATCGCTCCCACCGTCCGACAGAGTGGATTCGGAGGATGTACCGATCGGGGCCGGATTCCGGTTCACGGCGTAAATCAGGAGGGTTACGGTTGCTATCAACAGCAAACCGGTCTTCAGCCGCATCAAATATACTTTCCGATAGTACGACGCTATACTGCTGTTATAGACGTTTCTCGCAGACTGTAGTTATGATTATCCTTCTCACGATTGTCCACGTCATTGTCTCTTTCTTTTTGATTTTGGTGGTTTTGTTGCAGAGTGGCAAGGCGGCGGATATCGCCGGGGCGTTCGGCGGCATGGGATCGCAGACGACGTTCGGTCCGCGTGGGTCCGCTACGGCTCTTTCAAAAGCGACGGCTACCGCGGCGGGGTTGTTCATGGTGACTTCCCTAAGTCTCGCGATTCTGCACACGCGCGCGGTCGGGACCGGCGGCACCGGATCGGCTTTGG
>CAYTVP010000370.1:0-4656 GCA_964441675.1 uncultured Solibacteraceae bacterium
GGTGTACTACAAGAACGCTCTTCGTCTAGTACCTGGCATCGATCCCGCGTTGTTTAAAACAGCTGATAAAACAACGGAAAAATAGCTCAAGTATCAACCTTGGTTTTCCGCAAGCCACTCACCAACACCTAACCGATAGTACTAAAACCCTTAGTCCCTTTTCCGGAAAGGATGGCGGGAATATCTCTCTTTCCTCTTGAAAACGAAGGGGTTTCGTGAGAATTAAGATAAGAGGAATTTCGTTCCGCCCACACGACAGCCAATGGGATGAGACTCTTCATTTGGTGTACCTCGCCCCCTCCGGATGTCGATCCGGTCCATGCTCGCTTTGTGCAGAAACGCGCGCAGAAACGAGCGCCTGACGGATGAGGCCGCCAAAACGTGGCGGCAGCCGCACCGAAGAAAAATGGCTCGATAGCGGGCTTGAGGTAAGTCGCCCACCCGCTTTCTTTCAGACAATCGATGTGGATATGACTGCGGCGCGCGCACTCATTCAAAGCGCCCGCGCTGCCGGCGTCCGTCTGACGTACACCCACATTCTGGTTCGAGCCGTCGCGGCTGTCCTGGCGCAGCAGGACGACCTGCGGCGGGCCATCAGTGGACCTGGCTGCGGCGAAAGGATCGATATTGGCCTGTCGGTTTCCGGAGACACGTATGTCGCACCGACACTGGTGATCGAGAACGCCCAAAGCAAAAATCTTTTAACTACTGCGCGGGAGATTCAGGATCGGGCACCCGAGGCCAGGCGGAAGCACGAGGCCCTTCTCGGAACCCTGCGGCGGTACGGCTGGCTGGTTCCCATTGCGTTTCTGCGGCGGCAGATTCTGAAAGCGCTTTTGAATAAGCAGAGCTTCCGCCGGCGCGGCTGCGGCACGCTCCAGGTCAGCCTGCTGACCGGTGTCGATCAATTCGTGACGCCGGTGTTCAACGCCGCCGCGATTGTCACGGGCGGCCGGGTGCGCGAACGGGCAGTCGCCGTAGATGGCGTTGTCGGCGTGCGCCCGATTGTCACACTTGCCTGTTCAGCGGATCACCGGGTATGGGATGGCCGGGCCTGTGAGCAGTTCCTCCTCTCGCTAAAGGAATTCCTCGAAGGAGACCGGCTGGCGGTTGAAGTGTTGGATTCGCTGGCGTACGCGCCCGCGAAAGTCTAGTTGTTGCTGCGCGCTTCGCCTTCGTAACGGATCACCGTGTCGATGATGCCGATTTCAACGCGACGGTTCATTTCGCGGGCTTGAGCGGTGGTGTTCTGATTCCTCGGGTTGGATTTTCCAAAACCTTTATGCGTCAGCAGCGAGGGAGAAATACCGGATTCCACAAGATAATCCCGCACGGCTTTCGCTCGCCGTTCGGACAGGTCGAGGTTATACGCATCCGTTCCGACGTCATCGGTATAGCCGTAGACATATAAGCCGTAGCCGTGGGACGCCAAAAGAATTCCTGCGATACGGCTTAGCAGTTCCCGATTCTCCGGACGAATTTCAGCCTTGTCGAAATCGAAACGGAAGGTGCTGGCATTGAGATCCACCACCATTCCGTTCGGGGTCCGGCGTGTGGGAACGATGCCCGAAAGGGCGTCCTGCATCTTGTTGAGCTCCTGCTCGCGCTGCTTGCGCATATCTTCAAGCTGCTCAGCGACGGCTTGTGTGCGTTGTTCTGCCAGGCTCTTCTCGGCCCGGGCCTGCTCGCTTGCCCGTAGCGCTTCGCTGCGCGCCGTATCGGACTGATCGGCTCTCCTGTGCGCCTCGTCTGCTTCCGCCCGCACCTGCTGGGCTGTCCCAAGGGCGGCACGGATGTCGCTCGAAAGACGTTCCTGCTGAACCTTAATGGCGCCGAGCGCCTGCTGGATCCCGTCCATCCGGGCGTTTGCCGCTTCGAAACGGCGCGCGATGGCCCATCCGCCAAGCGAAGCCGCTACGATCACCGCAAGGAGTGCAATCCATAACACCGTCGGTTTCCGTGCCGGGCCGGCACTCGCGGCTTGCTCAGTCGCCATAGGTTTATTTTCGCGCAGAATACCGGCGGCATCCCTGAGGCTCGTTGCGACTTTCGATACAATTCGATTGGCTGAGGTTCTTCATGTCATCCACTACTCGACGTTCTTTTCTTCATGCGGGCGCTGCGGCGGCCATCGCCACTCAGGCTCGTCCCATCCTGGGAGCAAACGATCGCGTCAACATGGCCGTGATCGGACTCGGCGGCCGCGGAAACAACCACATGGATGGTTACGTGAAGATCAGCACATGCCAGGTAGTAGCGCTGTGCGACGCCAACCAGGCAGCACTGGAGCGTGGTCAGGCCAAGATTGAGAAGGCGGGCACCGCGAAGCCGAAGGGCTATGAAGACATGCGCAAGCTGTTCGAGGACAAGTCGGTCGATGCTGTCTCGTTCGCCACGCCGAACCATTGGCACGCCCTGGGGTCGATCTGGGCGATGCAGGCCGGCAAGGACGTCTATTGTGAGAAACCGGCCAGTCACAACATTTTTGAAGGGCAGCAGATGATCGCGGCGGCGCGGAAGTATAAGCGGATGTGCCAGATCGGCTCGCAATCGCGCTCAATCGTCCATAAGGTCCGCGCAATGCAGCTGTTGAAAGATGGCGTGATCGGCAAAGTTTACATGGGCAAAGGGCTATGCTTCAAGCGCCGCAAATCCATTGGCCATGTGGCCGACGCACCGACACCGGCGGGCTTGAACTGGGATTTGTTCCTGGGTCCGGCGCCGATGCGCCCCTATAACGAATTGCGATTCAAGTACAACTGGCACTGGTTCTGGGACACCGGCAATGGCGACATCGGCAATCAGGGCGTTCACGAGATGGACATCCTGCTGTGGGGTTTGGGGAAGACTTCGCTGCCGAAGACCACCTTTTCGACAGGCGGAAAGCTGGTTTACGACGACGATCAGGAAACGCCCAACACGCAGATGGTGACTTTCGATTGGGGTGACGGAACTGTCGGCCAGTTCGAAGTCCGCGGTTTGCTGACCGGGCCCGAAGGCGGATTGGCGAAGCGAGGGGCAAACACCATCGGCAATTTGTTCTTTGGCTCGGACGGCTGGATGTCCGTGGACGGCGCCGGATTCCAGGTCTATAAAGGTGAGAACGATGAAAAGGTGATGGACGAGAAGAAGTCCGACACCGATACCGTCCCCCACATGGAGAATTTTTTGGAAGCTGTCAGAACGCGAAAATCGGAGACCCTCCACGCCGAAATCGAGATCGGCGCGCGAGCAGCCGCATTGTGCCACTTAGGGAACATCAGCTACCGTGTCGGACGAAAGCTGACGCTTCAGGATCCCAGCGGGCGCACATTCGTCGGCGACTCCGAGGCGAATGGTCTCGCTACACGCCGGTACCGGGCTCCTTACGTCGTTCCGGAGAACGTGTAGGTGGCGCAGCCGTCAATTCGCACCACCACAGTCGGAAGTTACCCTGTTCCCGAATGGCTGTCAGCCAGCCCCAGCGAACAGGCTCGGGCTGACGCCACGCGAGTCGTATTCGATATACAACGCCAGGCCGGAATCGATCTTCCTACCGATGGAGAGCTCTATCGATTCGACATCAATCACCCCGACACCAACGGGATGATCGATTATTTTATCCGTCCGATGGGAGGAATCCGGTCGCAGCTCGGGCGGAGCGACCACGAACAATTCGCGCGCAAGCAGACTATGAGTTTCCGGCGCAAAGCCGCCGGGGCCGTGGAAGCGAAACTGGCCGAAGGCTCGCTCAATCTGCTAGCCGATTGCGAAACGGCGGCGGAGGTGGCTGGAGGACCGTTCAAGTTCACGGTCACCAGCCCTTACATGCTGGCGCGCACTCTGCTGGACAATCACTATCCGAAGTTCGACGAGATGCTGCTGGCCATCGCCGATGTTCTCGCGGCACAGGTACGCGGCCTGCCTTGCCAGTGCGTGCAGGTAGACGAAGCCAACATCCCGGGAAATCCGGCCGATGCGCCGATTGCGGCCGAAGCCATCAATCGCGTATTGGACGCAATCGAAGTCGAACGGGCAGTCCACTTCTGCTTCGGCAATTATGGTGGCCAGACCATTCAGAAAGGGACCTGGGCAGCCCTGATCGATTTTCTGAATTCGTTGCATTGCAATCACCTGGTGCTGGAGCTGGCGCACAGACCTCAGGAAGACCTGGATGCGCTGGCGGACATTCGTCCGGAGATCAAGCTGGGGCTTGGCGTCATCGACGTCAAGGTGAATCACATCGAGACTCCCGAAGAGGTTGCCCGCCGGATGGAGGCAATCGAAAAGCGCCTGGGGCCGAACCGCCTTGCCTGGATTCACCCCGATTGCGGGTTCTGGATGCTGAAGCGCAGCGTCGCCGATCGCAAGATGGCATCGCTTGTAAAGGGCAGGGACCTGTACGCAAGCGCTGGACGGGGGTGAAATCCTACTGGTTCGCCGACCGCGCGTCTGGGCGCAGGATTTGGCAGTTGACATCCGCGGAGGCAATCAGCCACCCGACGTATTTTCTGCAATCGGCATTTCTTCCTGGCGATGAAAAGGTATTCTTTGTTTCCTATCGGACGGGTTCGGCCCAGCTTTTCGAGAAGGGATACCCGGACGGCGAAATTCGCCAGCTTACCAGCGGGCAGGCAATCCATCCCTACTCGGCCGCGCTGCATCCCAACGAAGAAG
>CAYTVP010000371.1:0-4652 GCA_964441675.1 uncultured Solibacteraceae bacterium
TTGTGCGCGGCGACGAGGGCATGACATCGGCTCTCGCAACCCGCCTTCTCGGCAGCGCCGATCTGTATCACACAAGCGCGCGGCAACCCTATCATTCGATCAACTTCGTCACGGCCCATGATGGATTCACTCTTCGTGATCTGGTCTCATACAACACCAAACACAACGAAGCCAACGGCGAGGACAATCGCGACGGAGCCGACGAGAACTACTCGGATAACTACGGCGTCGAGGGAGAAACAGACGACGCTGCGATTAATGCGATACGCTTTCGCCAACAGAAAAACATTGCGGCTTTGCTGCTGTTGTCTCACGGCGTCCCGATGATTCTGGGCGGAGACGAGATGAGCCGCACTCAACGAGGCAATAACAATGCCTACTGCCAGGACAACGACATTTCGTGGGTGGACTGGCGGCTGGTGGACGAGAATAAGGACCTTTGGCGTTTTTTCCGGACACTGATTCATTTCCGAAAAACGATGTCGATACTGCGGCCGCGGATCTTCGCGAACGGAGAGGACGACGACCCGCTCCAGGTTCGCTGGCATGGCGTCAAGCGTGACCATCCCGATATGAGCCATTTCTCACACTCCCTCGGCATGGAGTTGGTGGAGCGTCAGACGGACGGCGTGGAACGCCACTTCTTTCTCATCGCAAACTCGTATCACGACGATTTGAGTTTTGAGCTTCCCCATCTTCCGCCGGGGCTCATCTGGCGCCGCTATCTCGATACTTCGGTTGAGTCGCCAAAAGATATCGCAGACCCCGGCTCGACGTTTCCTTTGCGATCGCAAAAGCACTATGTCGTCAAGTCGCGCTCTGTCCTCGTGTTGCTGGCCTAGACGATCTATGACGCATCGTTCGATTGCTCCACGCGCGGGCGAATATAACAGCTATTACGCCGGGTACATCGCACTTGTGCCCGCTGGCGATATTGTCCGCCAGCTTGCATTTCAAGGTGGACGGGCGATCGATTTGCTCAGCAGCGTTTCCCCTCAGCAATCACTCCACCGCTATGCGCCCGGAAAGTGGAGCATGCGCGAGGTGCTCTCCCATATCATTGACGCCGAGCGGATCTTCACCTACCGCGCGCTACGCATCGGTCGCGGCGATAAGACACCTCTTCCCGGGTTCGAGCAGGACGATTACGTTGCTGCCTGCGCGGCCGATAAGCGGGAGTGGGCGTCGCTCTACCATGAGTTCCAGCTGGTTCGCCAGGCGACTGTCATCTTGTTCGAGACGCTTCCGGACGAAGCGTGGCAGCGTGAGGGCATCGCCAGCACGTTTCCGGTATCGGTACGCGCCTTGGCGTGGATTACCGCCGGACACGAGGCGCACCATCTACGTATACTCCGCGAGCGATATCTGCCATCGATGTAGCTTTCCGCGTGCCGGTCCATAGGATACACTCAGCGCGATGACTTGCCTGCGCTTTGCTGTATTGCTTCTGACACCCGTGGGGTGCGTGCTGGCCCAAAATGCGACACAAGCGGGCCGATTCTTTGTTGAGTCTCCGACGCTGCTGAATCTTGGTTTCGAATGGGCGATCACCGGTGATGCGAATCGCAACGCTACGGTTTCCGTTCGCTACCGCGCCGCCGGTGATGCGGCCTGGAAGGACGGGTTGCCGCTGGTTCGCGTCGGCGGGGAGCGGATCTTCCGGAAGCGCGAAGGATTGGAGTATGTCGTGCCCGACGGATTTGCCGGCAGCATCTTGAATCTGAAGCCGGGAACCGACTATGAGTGCGAGTTTCAGTTGACCGATCCGGATGGAGTTTCAGGGCAGGCTCGTCAAGCCATGAAAGTGAGAACAAGGGCGGAACCGCAACCGTATTTGGGGGGCCGCATCCGGCACGTCTATCCGCCGGATCATGAAGGCCCGAAACAGGAGCCGAACTTTTCGAGCGTCCTTGAAGCTTACTACGGTGCCGGATTAGGCGACTGGAGCGTTGTCTGGGAGCATCGCGCTCAGCCGGGAGATACCATCCTGCTGCATGCGGGACTTTATAAGAACAAGCGCCTGGACTATGTGGATCCGATGATGACGCCGTTCGACGGAACGATGTCACTGACCACGAAGGCTACACCCGAGAAACCGATAACGATCAAATCGGCGGGCGATGGCGAGGTGATCTTTGACGGCGCTAACAATCACAGAATCTTTGATGTCATGGCATCGGCCTACCATATCTTCGAAGGCCTGACGTTCCGCAATACCGATGTGGCGATCCTTGCCGGCCAAAAGGAAGTATTGGGCGCCGTCGGGCTGGCCGTAAAAAACTGCCGGTTCGAGAACATAGGATTCGGCGTCTGGACCGAGTATGCCGGCTCTCGTGACTTCTACATCGCCGACAACTTGTTTCTCGGACGGGACGATCGTTTTCGACTGATCGGTTGGACAGGTAAGTTCTGGTCCGGTGTCGGCCCGTATGGATCACACGAACTCACCAGCTACTATGCCGTGAAGGTTTACGGTCCCGGCCACGTGATTGCGCACAATGCGATTGCCTACTTCCATGATGCGATTGGAATCTCCACCTACGGCACGCCGGAGAGCGACCCCGCGCGCCGCGCTTCGTCGATCGATATTTACAACAACGACATCCATATGTCGAATGACGACTTCGTCGAGACCGACGGGGGCGTGCACAATATCCGCGTCTTTAACAATCGCGGCGTAAATGCGTTCCACGGAGGATATAGTTCGCAGCCTGTCTTCGGTGGGCCGGTGTATTTTATCCGCAATCTTCTCTACAACGTTCAAAGCGGCGTAGCCTTCAAGTTCTCGGCTAAGCCTGCGGGTCTGTTTGTCTATCACAACACCCTCATTGGAGAGCAGGTAGCTGGAGATCCGTCGTCGAACATGCATTATCGGAACAACCTGTTTCTCGGGCGCGATGCCGCGAATAGGGGAATCATGCGCTGGGCCAACGCATCCTCGGTCTACAGCACGGACTACAACGGCTACCGGCCAAACCAGAACGTCAAGGCGCAGTACTCCTGGCTCGCTCCCGCCAACGGTGCGACGGCGTATGAGCCGGCCAAAACGGACTGGAAAACATTCGATTCGCTCGAAGCGTTTCGGACCGCTACGGGCCAGGAACAACATGGAATCGAAGTAGATTACGACATCTTCGAGAGCTTGAAGGCGCCCGACCCGCGCAATCGCCACGCGGTTTACCACTCCATGGATCTGAACTTCCGGCTAAAGCCGGGAAGCAAAGCCGTTGACGCCGGCGTAGTGATCCCGACAATTAATGACGATTTCGCGGGGAAAGCTCCCGATCTCGGCGCCCTGGAGTCCGGAAAGCCGGAACCGCACTACGGCCCACGATGGTTAACGTGGAAGCCGTTCTACCGCTAACAAGCCGTCCGGCCGCTGGCAAGTCTACATGCTGAATACGAAGGCTTCTCCGGCAGGCACTAGCGGCACAAGCCGTATTCGGTGGCGAATTTACGGTCTGCTGCTGGTAGTCGTAACTCTGACGTTTGTCGACCGCTTCAATATGAACGTGGCCGCCAAGTACATTCAGCAGGAGTACGGACTGTCGGATGTTGAGATCGGATCGCTGCTAAGCGCGTTTGTGTTGGGTTACGCGCTGTTTCAAGCACCGGGCGGCTGGCTGGGCGATCGTTGGGGCGCACGCCGGGTGCTTACCGCCGCCATCATCTGGTGGTCCGTGTTTACGGCGATGACAGCCATCGCGCCAACCCTGCCGTTTGCTGGCTGGATCGGCGTCACCGCGTCGTTTTGGATTGTCCGGTTCCTGATTGGGGTGGGCGAAGGGCCGGCGCTGCCGAATACGAACAAGATTATTGGAAACTGGATGGCTGTCTCCGAGCGCGCGCGCGGCAGCAGCTTGTTTCTTGTGGCTGTGGGTATTGGCGGAGCCTTCACGCCACCTGCGATTGCCTGGATCATGACGACGTGGGGCTGGCGGATTTCTTTCGTCGTTTGCGGTGCTCTAGGGATATTGGTCGCGGCGTTGTGGCACTGGAACTCGACCGAGAATCCAGCAGCGCATCCGCGTGTCAGCGAAGCCGAACTTCACCTGATCCGCGAAGGACGGCCGCCGGTCAAGACCGGATCGGTCAGATTCCCCTGGCGGTCGTTGGTGCGCAGCCCCAGCATGCCTGCGCTACTGGTAGCCAATTTCTTTCTGGGCTATGTCACGTATATCTTTTACACTTGGTTTTTTCTCTACTTAGTAAATGTCCGGAACCTTCCGGTTATCAGTGGAAGCTATTGGTCAACAGCGCCATTCATTGCAATGCTTGTTGGCGCGCCGCTAGCCGGTTTCTTCTCGGACCGTATGGTTGGCCGTTTCGGGCATCCCTGGGGCCGACGCATTCCGGTGCTGATCAGCGCCACTCTATCCTGCGTTCTATTGGTTATTGGTTCCCGCGTGGCCAATCCGTATCTGGCGATCGTAATTTTGGCTTTCGCCGCAGGGTGCAACAGCGTGGCGGCAGTATCGGCCTGGACCTTGCCCAATGACCTGTCGGAACACTATTCGGGATCCCTTGCGGGCATTCTCAACACGTCGATCAACTTAGGCGGGGCGCTATCGCCGCTTCTGACACCGATCATTGCTTCTCGTTGGGGTTGGGTGGCGGCCCTGGATTTTGCCGCAGTCTTCATGATCGCCATT
>CAYTVP010000372.1:0-866 GCA_964441675.1 uncultured Solibacteraceae bacterium
CTTCCGCTTCTGCCGCTCGCCCTGCGACCCGAGCATATCGCCATGGTCTGACGCATAGAGAACAATCGTGTTTTCGCGCAAGCCGAGTTCCTCTAGCGTCCGCAGAATACGCCCCACCGCATCGTCGATGGCTGTCACCATCGCGTAGTATTCCGAGATTGCCTTTGGATCAGGGACGCGCTCGCCGTCCTGCTTGTAGTTCGGGCGCATCTTCAGCTTCGCCGGGTCGTACTGGCTTGAGTACTCCTGCGGCGCCTGATACGGGTTGTGCGGAGGCCCCCACTGCACCGTTAGATAGAACGGACGCGTGTCGGACTTCGAAGTCTTGAGGAACTCGACCGCGAAATCGGCGTAGCCGTCGGTCTCGAATTTGTCGAGTACGATCGGATCGGGTGTATCCCGAAAGACCGTGTTGTGGAAGTGCATATGGCTGCACTGGTTTGCCACCCAGAAGTCATATCCCTGCCTTCGCTCGCCCGGCGGAACGAAGCCAGGCAAACGCTGGCCGCCGTCGAGATGCCATTTGCCGACGAATCCGGTTCGATACCCGGCCTTCTTCAGCTCCTTGGCGAATGAAACCGAATCCTCGCGCAGGCGCAGGTCGTTCGCAACCATGCCATTCCGATGGCAGTACTGACCAGTCAACAAAATGGATCGCGCAGGGCAGCAGACCGGCGTATTGGCGAAGGTGTTGTTCATGAGTACACCTTCGCTGGCAAGGCGGTCGATGTGCGGCGTTCGAGCCTGCTCGTCGCCCAGGCATCCGACAGTCTGCGCCCTGTGCTGATCGGGCATTAGGAACAGGATGTTGGGACGAGCCGCCGCCCCCTGCGCCGCATTTGCGAGTGGCGCGGCTGCCGTTGTGG
>CAYTVP010000372.1:876-4630 GCA_964441675.1 uncultured Solibacteraceae bacterium
AACGATCCTCAGAAGGTAATGCGCGCGGCGAGTTGCACAGCCCTACCGGCGCTCGCGCTCCGAATCGTACCAAAGGCGGGAGCGCCCACCGAGGCGGCGGGCAAACCGAAGTTCGTATTGTTGAAGGCATTAAAGAACTCGCCCCGTAATTCGAACTTCCAGCGTTCCGTGATGGCGAAGTTCTTCACCAGGTTCATATCGAAGTTAATCGTCCCCGGTCCTCGAAGAATGGATCTTCCCGCAGTGCCGAACCGGAATGGCGCGGGCACGGCGAACGCATCGGTGTTGAACCATTGCGTGATCGATTGCTCGCCGGTGTGCGGATCCCCTACCACGTCCGCGCGAATACTGCCGGCGGGAAATGCGTTCGTGTTGTTCTGCGCGGAGAACACGGTAAAAGGCGGACCCGACTGGAAACTTGCGATTACACCTGTGCGCCACCCGCCGAATGCCGCGTTCAGAAGCCCCCGGTTACGGAAGAATGGCAGCTCGTACACTCCGCTGATGACGGCACGGTGTGGGATGTCGCTGCCGCTGCGGCCCCGGTCGAGCCGCCGGTTGTATGCATCCATGTAGCTTCCGGCGCTCCCAATCTCTGTGAAGCTCTCCACGTCATCGATGAAGCTCGACCAGGTGTAGTGAGCCAGCAACGCGAAACCCTGGGCGAAGCGGCGCTCCAGCTTCACGAAGCCCGCATGATACGAGCTGCTGCCGATGGCCGGGTTCACCATCGTGACGTTGGAGAATTGCGGGAACGGGCGCCGGACCTGAGCGTTGCCGGCTGCAAGCAGGTTCGGCGGGACCTGATTCAGAGTCAGGTCGTTCGCCGTCAGATGACGGCTCTGATTGCCGATGTACCCGACCTCCAGCATCAGGTTCCCGGCGAACTCGCGCTGAATGTTCAGGTTGTATTGATAGGACGCCGGCGTCGCGCGATTGCGGTCAAAGAAACTGACGGCGGTTGTCGGTGAGGCGCCCACAGGGACGGCTCCATAGCCGTCTCCAAGCTCATCCACCGGCGGTCTCGTGAACGGCGGAAAGCCGTCGCGCAGCCGCATCGCCGAAGTGACGCCGACTTCGGTGGAGGTCAGCCGAACGTCCGTCGAGAAGCCAAGCGTCGCCGCTGTCGCCACAACTGCGCTCACAGTGGGTCCGTAGAAAATACCTCCGCCTCCGCGGACCACGGTGCGGTCGCCAATTCGGTACGCGAAGCCGATGCGCGGGCCGAAGTTGTTGCCGTCGAAATTGTACGCATTTCGCGGGACGCCGTTTCGCCCGGCAAACGTGACTACCCCGGGCGTGCCGGAGACCGGGTTGATGCGTGTTCTATCGAACGAGTTCATTCGGTCGTTATCGACCGTCCGCGGCAATTCGGCTTCCCAGCGCAGCCCGAAATTCAATGTCAGGCTGCTGGTGACACGCCAGTCATCCTGCACGAAGAACGCCCAGTAGCCCGCATGCGACGCGATCGGGTCGGGACGAACGATAGCTGCCGTGTTCGCTTCTCCAAGAAGGAACGTGGCGAACGCGTTTCCCGTAGCGGCATTGCCGGGCAGACCGGTCATCTGTGGGATGAATCCGAAGTCGCCGCTCGAAGATGAGTCTGTGTCATCCAGGTTGTAGCCCCGGCGCCACTCGCCCCCAATTCGCAGCGAGTGCGTGCCGCGGAACCAGCTCACCGCGTTCTGCACCTGTGTGTCCCGGATCGGAGTTTGGAATCGGAACGGCTGCCGGCCCAGCCCCTGGAAGCCCGTAATCCCGACAATCGGGAATGCCGCATCCGATACGCCCGTCAGCCCAAGCTGACCGGCGTAGTCCTGGCCGCGGCTGAAGTTGTCTGCGATGTTCTTTCGCTGCACAACGCCAAGCCGAAACTCATTCACGAGGTTTGAGCGCAGCATGTGCGTCCACGCACCCAGAATGCTTTGCGTGCGCCCCGCGCTAAGCGCCGCGGTGGGATCGGCCGCCTGCCGCTCTCCGCCCCACAACCCCGGATTCTCGCTCGCGTTGTCATTGATGTAGTAGCGCACCATCAGTTGATCTTCCGGCCGGAACTGATGGTCCACGCGCGTTACGAAAATTGTCCGCCGGAACTCGGGCCGGGAATTGACCGAGAAGTTGTTGGCTCCCGTGACGGTACCCGGCAGGTTCGGCTCAGGCCAGTAGGCGAGCATCTGCTGCGCTACCGGGTCGAACCGGCTCGAAGGGATTATGTTGCCTGGGAACTGCTGGCGGGTGGTGCCGGCTGTGGTCGCGGGGTCGAAAACCCGGATCAACTGGCCCTGTGCGTTGAACGTCTGCGAGAAGTCACCGGCGCGCTGGCGCATTGTCGGCACTGTCTGGAATGGCGAACTGCCGGTAATTTGCTGCGTTCGTTCCAGGCTTGCGAAGAAATGCGTGCGGTCTTTGATAATGGGGCCGCCAATCGCGCCGCCGAACTGGTGCTGCCGGAACATCGGCTTCGCAGCGGAGAAGAAGTTTCGCGCATCGAGCGCCTCGTTGCGCATGTACTCGAACAGGCTGCCGCTGAATCGGTTGGACCCGGCCCGCGTGGACAGCGTGATCACACCGCCGGTGGAGTGTCCGTGCTCGGCGCTGTAGTTATTCGTGAGAACCCGAAATTCCTGCATTGCTTCCATCGGGAGCGACGTCTGCTGCTGCGGTACGGCCAGACCGACGACGTTGGTGACATTGCCGCCGTCGAGCGTGAACTGCTGATTGCGCATCCGCCCGCCGCCGACCGAGAAGATCGGGATGTTCTCACCGCCGCCTCCCTGACTCTGCACCACCGCGCCCGGTGTGAGCACCACCAGCGCAGTCGCAGCGCGATTGGGCAGCGGCATCCCCTCGATCATCTGGCGTTCGATGATCTGCCCCGTAGAGGAGGTCTGCGCCTCCAGCAGAGGAGCAGCGGCCGTAACCCGGACCGTCTCGGTCATGTTGCCGACTGCCAGCGTCAAATCGAGCTGCAGTGTCTGGCTGATCTGGACAGTGACTCCGCCTCTCTGCAGGCGTTGAAATCCCGGCGCTTGCACGTCGACCTCGTAGATACCAGGCACCAGCGGCGCCACGCGATAGAGACCAGTGGTATTGGTTTCGGTGGATATGGCAACTCCGGTCGCCTCGTTCGTCACCGCGATCTTTGCTCCAGCGACAACCGCGCCGGTAGGATCGGTGATGGCTCCGGTGAGAACGCTGCCCGTCGCCTGTGCAAACAAGGCCGTCGACAGAAACATAAAGATAACTAAAAAGCGAAACATAACTCCCCCTCACTTTGACGTTTTGATACCAGCGAATCCTGAGATTGTCAACGCCTCACGCTTCGCGCAAACAAACGCCTCGTAAGGCCACCCTCGTAAAGCCGCAAGGAGGTGCGCATTGGTGTCTAGGATGCTCGCGTACGAGACACCGGAGAAGAGCCGTTCTAACCTATCGCGCCATCATTGCTTCGTCTTGCCATCTCAGTGAACTCTTTTTCAGGCGGCCATTAGCGGGAACTCATGACGCTCCAGGAAAGACGACATACTCGATAGAGTATGGGTGGATTCCGCCCTTGTCAAGCTGAATCACGCGAACCTGACCCACATCTTCATGATCGCTCTTGTCACTCCTACATGGCCGGTTATGCGTCAAGGAAGTCAAAACATCGCGTACGCTGTAGGTATGTCGTTCGCGACTTTGCGGTCGGTGGCACTGATCGCGGGTTTGCTTCCCTGCCGCACGTTCGCATCGTGCGCCCCGACGCTGCCGTTCT
>CAYTVP010000373.1:0-1068 GCA_964441675.1 uncultured Solibacteraceae bacterium
AACGGCTTCGGCGACAGGACCTACTCCTTCGGCGGCGGGTAGCCCAGGACAAACTTCTATGCAGGGAGCTGGGCAGACGGTCGTTGGTGGGATTGCCGGAGTTGCCAGCAAATATGAAGGCAAAGGAATCAAGCTGATCCACGAGCGGTCGAGGATCGACGAATGGGAATTTCTTTTCGACGCATCGAAGCAGCCGGGAGCGGCGGGAAAGCCCCAGATACCCGGCCAGCCACGAGAACAGCCCGGCGGTCAGCCGGGCGGCCAGCCCGCACCGCAAGGTCTACAATCGACCCAGTTTTCCGGTTCCCGCCCAACGCAGTCCGGCGGATCGCGCGCCGGAGGTTTTCAGGCCGGAGGAAATACTGGTCAGAGTGGGAATGCCCAGTCTGGCGGAACAAGCAATACCGGATCCGGCAACAGCTTCGGTTCAGGAGGTGGAAATTCATTCGGTTCTTCCACCTCCAATACTCCACCGCCTCCGCCGAAGCCGACCACTCAGCCTCAACCGCGGCAGCGGCGTTAAAGAGACTCTAAAGCAACCGGAAGTTGACTTCGATGGTTGCTCGAACCGGCACCGGCTGCCCGTCCTTCTGGGCGGGCTGAAACGTCCAGGTTTGGATTGCCTCGATCGCTTTCTGATCCAGACCCGCATCCAGGCCTTGCTGTACCTCGATGGATGTCGCTGTACCGTTGACGCCGATCACAGCAGCGAGCACACAGTTGCCCTCAATCTTCGCGTCGCGTGCTTCCTGCGTATATTCAGGTTCGTGCTTTTCGATCAGCCTGGGCGGCGTTACGCCCTCGTCCTTGACGCTGTAGATGCCCTGGTCGTCCTGAGCAAAGACTAGCGGACGTTCGACCAGCAAAAAACCTGCAATGGCAAGCGTAGCCAGGCTGGCAATCTGGATCCGGCGGGCAGACTGCCTGCCCAGGAGTGGGGTGCGATTTACGAGTTTCATCATTCGTTCCTCAAAAGAATTGGAATCAAACAAACCAAGGGCCAGCTTCGGCGCGGGCCGCGCAATCCAAACAACAGCCTCGAGCAGTTGCCTGGGGTAATCCGGCACG
>CAYTVP010000373.1:1078-4623 GCA_964441675.1 uncultured Solibacteraceae bacterium
ATCACAGGCATACTCACGCTCCTCGGCCCAACGCGATTTCATCCACCAGACCGCGGGGTGCCACCAGATACACGCCGTCGCGATCTCCGCTACGAGATTCCAGAAGTAATCGTTACGCCGTACGTGCGCGCGCTCGTGAGCCAGAATAGCTTTGCGCACCCCCGGAGCCGCATCGTGCCATAGTCCAGCCGGCAGCACGATCATGGGACGCAGAAATCCGAATGTCATCGGCACCACGGCGCGTTCTGTCACCACAATCCGGCGTCGAGCCCGCAGCGTCCGCATTCGCAAGAGGTGAAAGCCCAGATAAGCCAGTCGGGCAGCCGTCAGGATGGAAAACGCTGCAATCCAGAGCGGCCATGCGTTTCCGCTCCCCGCCCCGACGTCGATCGCACCGGTCTGAATCGTCCACAGAGCCGCTTCGTCGCCGGTAAACGAGCGCCGGGATAACGCGGTCAAACACGGAAGCGCCGCCGATATCAGCAACGCCGCTAACCAGAACGATGAGCAAAAATCGGCGGGCACGCGCCGCATCCGGCGCGCGAGTACGGCCGCAACGATCGCGACCAGCAACGGCTGCCAGAACGCATTGAGAAAGAAAAGGGCGGCAGTTCTATTCGTCATTCTTTTCCTCCAGCCGGCGCTGCAGATTCTTCAGCTTCTCCGGGGTAAGGTGCCGTGTTTCGACAAGGCCCATCACCAGGCTTTCTGCCGAGCCGCCAAACATGCGATCGATCAAATCGCCAACAGCAGTCCGAACCGCTTCCGTGCGGCCTTCGACCGGTTGATATATATATGCCCGGTCCTTCAATGTGCGTTTCACCTTGCCCTTCCGGTGAAGGACATTCAGCATGGTCTGCACCGTGGTGTAGGCCAGACGGTCTCCCGGAAGCCGTTCCTGCACGGCCTGAACGTTCCCCGCTCCGGCGTCCCAAAGCACTTTCATGATTTCCAGCTCCAGCGGGGTGAGCGGCTGTTTGGATCTCGCCATTTATCTCCTAAGTATTTAGTAGACGATTTATCTACGCTTGTCAACTAAAACGTTAGGAGTGGAGGGCCGGGCCCGCGCCCACCTGAAACGCTGTGACATAAACCATACCTTTGCCGTTTGGCAAGGTTGGTTTATTCGGACCGAACCGGGCGCGATGCCAGCCGACGTTCCAACCTAATGCCGAGTACCCACGAGTGCCTAAGCACTCTCCGCACTTCCACTACTCGGCGACAACTCGTCAAACTGGATCGCTTCCGTGTAGCCGACAACCGGACGAATCAGCAGAGCGGAACATCCACCAGTCGGCCGTTATAAGGCACAAGTGCATTAATCTGTGCCATCAACCGCCCGTTCATCCCGCGTGCACTCACGAGTAAAGAATCCGCTTGGTGGATTGACCGCAGTTATCTGAGGGCGACAATGTCCTCAAGCTTCCACGTCTTGTCGAAGAATGCCTGTCCGGGACTATAGAAGCGGAAAATCGGAAACCAACCTTTGCCCGGAACTGTTTTGATCCAGTTGCCATTCTCCTTGGGCGCTTCCGGGCCGAAGAAAATGTCAATCGATCCATCCGGGTTCGCGGTCGGTTTGGCGTAGCTGTTGATTGAGGGCAACGGCTGTCCGTTCTGCAATTCCGACCTGCTGAGCGCGTCGTACACGACAACTGACCAGAAATTTCCGGCCGGGACGTTAGGCAGGATGTGCAGGCGATAGCTCTTTGAGCCGTCGAGATAGTTGCCATCGCCATCGCGATAAGTCCAGAGATACTGCGAGCCTTGGCCGACGTGCTTCTCCATCATCGCCGGTGAGTTGCCTGCCGCCATATAGTACACGTAGTTCCTGGCATCGATCTGCGGGGCTCCATCTCGCAGAAATGTGTACGTCATCCCCTCAGGAACGGCCTGCCACTTGCAGTCGGAATAGTAATAGATGCCGGGTGACGATGAGGCATATGTGTTAGCTCGTGCCATAGCGCCGCCTAGGCGCGCCGCCTCTGACAGAATGGCTTTCGCTTTCTCGTCGGGTTGGAATGCTTTGCCCTTCTCGATGCCAATGGCTTGCATCATGGAGCGTTCTAGAGGTCCGAAGTCCTCCAGCGGCTCTTCCTCGACAAGCATCGCAAGAAGCTCGAAAAACCGGAAGTTGTCCGGGAACAACGTCTCGATGTCCTTACCGGAGCCGTTCATGAATTCCATCGGAGGCGGGGAGGATGCTTTGGCGAGCGGATATACCTTGGTCTGCTTCATCAAGCTGACAGCCTGATCGGTCTTGCCGTCCACTTGGAAGCCGCGAATCGCGAACGTTACCGAATATGTAGGAGAGTGCGCGACGAAGTACCCCTTAGGCACATTGCCCTTGAAACCGGGCGGCAGGATTAGGAACTTACCTCCCTTTCCTTTGTCCGGACCAAGTGGACCGATGTCCATGAGGTAACGCTGCAACCCGTCTTGAAGGAAGCCCAGCATGCGGGGCGGCGCCTCGACGACCGTGGGGCCATCGTCTTTCAATGCGAGATGGCTGATGGCATACACCGTCTCGGTATTTGCTGTCAGAAGCACAGTCTGCGCAGCCATGAGGTTCTCCCAGATCACAACTTGCGTCGGCCTTGTCGAGCCAAAGGCCCGCAGTCCTTCGCGCAAGGCGATCTCGCTCACCGGCATCAACTGGGTGAGGTACACTTCGGTCGCCCGATTGAGCTTTTGCAAGTCCATAAGACGCTGCGCGGTATCACCAGCTGGATATCCATTCTTGAACTCAAAATCGCCGAAACGAGTCTTAAGAGTTTCGGTGTTGAGCCAACCATGGCGCTCCGCTTGTTGTGCCTGCACGGAACACATGATGCTAAACGCTCCGATAAGAAAAACAAGAATTCGCATGACTGTGCCTCCTGCTGATTCGCGCCAAAGGGCGTTGGCTGATCTTATCGCTTTACGAGCTTCGATACTCGATTTGTCTTAAAATTACGCTGATATTCGTTGGATGGGAACGAAGAGCAGAGCTACCGAAATGGTCGATCGCTTGTCCGTAGTCTCGTGCCCCCGGATCACGGGCTACTCGGAAGTAATCCGCTTTGACGAGAAACGCCCGTTGATGAGAATGAAGGAGCTGGTTGCCGGCTTGTACTTCCGCCAAGGTTATGGTTATTCGCAGCAAGGATATGGTTTAAGTCACCTGAAACGCGCTGCACCCGGTATGACACAATCCACTGAAGCTAACGGAGGATTTTTGTCATGCCGCAACCGAAGCCTGCACAGTATGTGATTCTTCCGGCCAAGGGGATGGGGACCGCTCGAAGCCAGCCACAGGGAGCCTTCTTCTCCGCGCTCGAAAGCGCCGCCTCCGGTTCGGGGAATCGAACTTCCACAATCACTGCGCCATCGGGAAAGAAGGTCGCCCTGAAGGTGGTCGATTCCATCCGGGAGAGTGGCGCCAAACTAGTGGAAGTAAGCCCTGCCGACGTCGCGGCATTGCGCGCGGCGCAGCCGGGCATTCGGGTTGAGCCGGTTGTGTACTTCTATCCGGCCATCGTGCGTCCGCGAATTACACAGCGTGC
>CAYTVP010000374.1:0-4608 GCA_964441675.1 uncultured Solibacteraceae bacterium
CTGCCTGGTCCGCGGCACAGTGGGACGACCTGTTCGATTACCTGAAGCGTCTCCGCCTTCCGCGAATCATCCTGCAGTGGACGGCATACGAAGATGTATCGTTTGTTTCGCTGCTCCCCTCGATCCTTCAGCACGCCGCAACGGCTGGAATGCGCGTGACGCTCGGCCTGCGGCATGAGCATGCATTCTGGACGAGAAACCGGGAGAATCGCGCCGCGGCCTTCGCCGGACTCTACGAGCGCACGCGGCCGCTTCTCGAAACGCTCGCCCCGCTGGCGAAGCACCCGGTTGTTGACGGCTGGTATATCCCGCAGGAATTCGACGACGTGAACTGGTCGCGCAAGGATGCTCGTGGCGCCGGCGGGGACTATCTGCGCGCGATGGCGCGGGAGGTCCGCCGGATCGTCTCCGGCTCCCGCGTCAGCGTGTCCGCCTTTGCGAACGGAACCATGCCGACGCAGGAGCTGGCGCGGCTGTGGGAGAGTATCCTGCGGCACGCCCGGCTCGACGAACTTCTATTTCAGGATGGCGTCGGCGCGCAGAAGCTATCGATCGAACAGGCTTCTTCGTATGTTTGCTCGTTGCACGAACGTCTGGGCAGCAAACTGACGCCTGTCGTCGAAACCTTCGAGCAGATCCGGGAGCAGCCTTTTGAAGCGCGCCCCGCGACCCTCGACCGTATCCGCCGCCAGGCTGCTTCGTTCGCAGCCTGTGGAACCGCGCGGCCGGTTGTGTTCAGCGCGCCGGAGTATATGACGCCGCTCGGCGGTCCGGCCGCGGCTGCATTGTTTAGGGAGTTGGAAGGCGGATGAAGTGGCCGATCATGCGCCAGGATCTTCGGACAATTGTGCTAGTGACAAAACGCCTTCGGGACCCTCGTGCGGATGGGGAACGATCGGTCGACCAGATGGCTATCGAGCTGCGACCGCACGCGTCGGTAATATGCGCAAACTGCTGACGTGCTTTCGATTGCGCGGATTGAGAGTAATAAGGACTTATAAACGCCGTTGCGACTTTCCAGTCCTTTTTAGACACCGGCTGCCTGCGAGAGGCTGGACAGAACCGTCTACAATGAAAACTGAGGACACAACCCGTGCCACGCCAGTTCGACGTCGTCATTGAGCGCGACGCAGAAGGATATTACATAGCTTCAGTTCCGCAGATTCCTACGTGCCATACGCAGGGGCGGTCTCTCGACGAGGTCACTGAACGCATTCGCGAAGCCTTAGAGCTATGTCTGGAAGTCGAGGGCGCGCCGGAACATGATTTGGAGTTCGTTGGTATTCAGCGTGTCACTATCGCGGCATGAGCCGCACTCCCCGCCTGACCGGCTCTGAGCTTATTTCTGCCTTTGGAAAAGCTGGCTTCACCGTTGTTCGCATCAAAGGCAGTCATCACTTCCTTCGTCACGAAGACGGTCGGAGCACGGTCGTGCCCGTGCACTCGGGCGAGACAATAGGTCCTGGCTTGCTCCTCAAGATTCTCAGAGACTGCCATCTCAGCGTCGAAGAACTCAACGAGCTGCTGTAAGAACCATTAGTCCCGACAAACGCGATCTCGCAAGTAGAAAAGATATCCGCTACGTCAAACCCTAAAGCGAATCTCCGTCAGGTCGAGCTCAGGCAACTACAAATAATTTGACGAAGTAAAATTCAAACGAATGACTGTGGCCAGAGTTGTTCTGAGCGCCGCGATTCTCTTGACGCCCGCCTGGGGCCAGTGGAAAGCGATTACCAATGCTGCCGCGCCGTCGGCAGATCGTGCGCCTGCCATCGCAGCCTCTGCCGGCGGCGATGTCCTAACCGGAGGCGGGGACCGGATCATACGGATAGCCGGCGATGGTGGAATCCGATGGAATCATCAACTCCCCGTGAGCCGCATAGTGGCCGTTGCCCCCACTCCCGATGACGGCTTGTTCGCGGTGGGATGGGCGGAGGCCGTTGCCGGGTCCGTATTCCGCCTGGATGCACAGGGAAATGTAGTCGGCACATATGACATCCGCGGCGCCCAACCTTCCGCCATCGTCGTAGACAGCTCCGGCTCCGCATTTATTACCGGATGGGCTGGCGAGGGCTTTGCCCCGACTCCGGGTGCTTGGAAGGTCGAATTCGGGTCGCGGCGATGTGCTGTTTCACATTCGCCACTTGTAGCGTGTCGCGATGCGTTCGTTGTCAAGTTGAACGCGGATTCCACTCTCGCCTGGGCGACTTTGCTCGGTGGTAGCTGGAACGACCAAGGCCGCGGAATCGCGGTGGACCGCGAGGGTGCCGTCTGGGTAACAGGCGAGACTATTTCGGACGATTTCCCGACAACATCCAATGCTTTTGATCGCAGCTTCCATGGCCGTCTCGCTGTTGGGCCGCTCGAATATGGCGATGCATTTCTGGCTCGTCTCGACCGCGACGGGCGTCAACTCCTCTACGCAACCTATCTGGGCGGCACGGGCGTGGATTATGCCAACGCTATCGTTGCGACGGATTCAGGTGTCATCGTTACCGGCGCCACGCAGTCCTCTGATTTCCCGATGTCAGCCGATGCGCATCAGCCTGCATATAGCGGCGATATTACCGGCTTGCCAGACGCAGCACTGGATGCCTTCATTGTGGACTTCGCAATTTCCGGCGAGCGCCGTTACGCCACCTATTACGGCAACGTGAACGTCCGGGATTATGGGACTGCCGCGGCCTTGGGCACCAACGGCACCGTCGGCATCGCCCTTGCGGGCAGAACAGAATCCTGCGCCGTTCACTACGAGCCGGTATCGCGCAACATACGGGAAGAATGCTTCCAGCTTGGATTGAACGATCCTCTTGCGCTCGTGTTTGCGAATGGAATGTGGATCGCCGCGGGCCGCACGATGCAAGGGCATGAGGTGCCGGGTGTGGATATTGTTCCCAGGCTCGTAGTCCAGCCGCTGAGCGGAATTGGCGACAATTCCGGCCCTGCCGTGGTCGGGCTTTGGAACGAATACATCGCGATCCGGCGGCCATTGGTTGGGCAAGGCTCCGTGATCAGCATCTACCAAAACGGGATTGGCAGTGCCGGAGCGGCGAACACGTCCGTACGGCTTGGCGACCGGGATCTGACTTCACTTTACGCTGGTGCCGACCAGATCAACGCCGTCCTTCCCATGGACATGCCGGTGGGTCTGTACTCCCTAACCGTTGGCATGCGGGCCTTTCAAACGATTCCCATAGCCGTCGATGTCATTGAACGCTGGCCCGGCCTTTCCTCCGGCGCAATCAATGAGGACGGCACGGTGAACTCGGAATTGAGCCCGGCACGCCTGGGGTCCGTTGTGAGTCTCTTCGGAAATGGCGCCGGCCCGGAGCCGTTACCGGTGATTGAGCCATACATCCAATCAATCGCAGCGAACAACGCACAGGGGATGCAGGTTCTCTACGCCGGCCGGGCGCCGGATGCCCCGGAAGGGATCTTTCAGGTGAACGCCCGCATCCCGATGAATGCACAAACCGGCAACGTGCCGGTGCGTTTGGTGTTTCGCGTGGAAGGCGGTTTTCTGCAAACTCCACTGGCCTACATCTGGGTGCGGTAAAACACACAGGCTTGCAAAGCGCGGCCTACCGTCCTGCCTCCGCTTCCAATACCCGTCTCGCGGCGTCCGGAACGATTCTCCAGTTGTTATCCGGTTTGGTGGGGAGCTCGCGCCGCTCCCGGTAGTAATCGATCAGCAGCTCGCGGATCTCGCGGTTCGATCGCCAGACGATCTTGCTGTTCTTGAACATCGTATAGCCGTTCGAGCCGGCGGCACGGTAATTATTCACCGCCAGGCGCAGCCGCTGTTCGGGGCGAAGCGGCTTCCCTCGAAACTTCAGATTTTGGATGCGCTGCCCGGCTGGGCGCGAAATGTCGACTTCATAGGAGACACCCTGCGCCATATCGAAGTTATAACCCGGCATCGACGAATTAATCAGCGGGCCCGTAGTGCAGGTGGACTCGCGGCACCCGGAGAAGTAACGCGCGGAATTTTCGAGCGCGGCCTTCACGGTTTCGCCCGTGCCTTCGATGGCGTACAGCGTGTTGTCGTAAAGATACAGCGCCGCCAGCTCTCGATTCGTTACCGGCCCTTTTGGGATCCTCAACCGCGTATTGAACAAAGCGGTGAACGAAACGTCCGCCTTGGCGTAGTGCATCTGGGCCTGGTGAACCGCATCGACAATCGCGGTATCTTCGATGCGTCCCAACCGTCCGTCCAGCAGGACCGTCGCCTCGGCAACGGGCGTGCGGAGCCATTTCTCGGTGGCCTGATGATAAGGTTGCGCCAAAGCCAGGATCTCGCGGTCCTCCGGAACTTTGGCGTTTGCGCGTTCCAGGCGGCCTTGCTTGCTGGTCACCTTCCAGCGCTTGCCCGGCGTGGTCCGCTCCAGGTGAAACGTCAAAATTCCAAGCCACTCCGCCCAGCGGCCCGGCTGCACCATCAGCACGCCGTTGACACGCAGATCGCGGACGTCGTTGTGCGTGTGCCCGAAGACGATGCCGTCGATTCCCGGGACCTCGCGCGCGATTGCGTCCGCCATGTTCTCGAAGCGCATGCCATTCCGCGGGACCAGCCCAGCGTGGACGCTGCCGAACTGATCGTCGGCAGCG
>CAYTVP010000375.1:0-3173 GCA_964441675.1 uncultured Solibacteraceae bacterium
ATCTGATCTGCGGAAATGGCGATGTTGATTTCGTTCCGCTTGTCGGCGGCCGGTAACGTCGCCGTGAGCCACGTGGACAGCTCGAGTGCGTGGGGCGCCCCGTTAAAAGGAGCGATGGGCACGCCGGAAATCCCCTTCATCATCAGACACTGATCGAGCACGGGACGCAACGATTCGAGCGCCGGCGGCGGCGACGAGAGAAAACTCTCCGCATCCACTGGCCAGAACTGATCCATGATTACGCCGTGGGGCATATACATGAATCCAAGACGCACTGGCGGTTTGTAGGCCTTGCTCTTCCCGGTGTCGGCCCACCCCATAGACTCCATGAGAGGCAGAGCGAGCGAGACACCCAGTCCTTTCAAGCAAGTTCGCCGGCCAATCCTTGCGCGTCTAATCATTGGATCTCCTCTTTGCTCACGATTCTACGATGCGTAAAGGGGTAACTCGTAACGACCCCCTTGATCAGCGTCTGCATGCGGTACCCGTCATCGGCGACCTCATGTACCAAGTTATCCACCACAATCTCGTCATAGCCCTCCAACCGCCGGCCCAACGAGTAGGCAAGTAGTTTCTCCACCAGGTTACGGGAAACAGCCTCGGATCGTCCGACAATGATCCTCTTCAGATCTTTTGGGCTCGCAAATCGTTCGCCGCCCGGAAGTTCGCCGGCCGCATCGATCGGCTTGCCATTGCTGTCCCGGTCACGCCACCGCCCTACCGCATCGAAGTTCTCCAGACCGAACCCGATCGGATCCAATACCTTATGGCAGTTCGCGCAGACCAGATTCGTACGGTGCAATTCGGTGCGCTGACGCATCGTGAGGGTTGCAATCGTCGTCTGGTCCTGTTGGTCCAGGGCCGGAACGTCAGGCGGGGGAGACGGCACATGGTCGCCGAGCAACTGCTCCAGCACCCATACGCCACGCTTGACCGGACTCGTGCGGTTGGGGAAAGAGGTTGCCGCAAGAACGCCCGGCATCCCCAGAACTCCCCCGCGATTGCCATCGCTCATGCGTACTCTCCGCATCTCGGGGCCCCTGACGCTTTTCTCCAGACCGTAAACAGCAGCCAGGGTTCCGTTGAGATAGGTGTAATCGCCATCGACGAAACGGATGACGCTCTTGTTTTCACGCACGATGCTTTCAAAGAACAGGCGGACTTCATCGTACATTGCCTGGCGCATCGCAGCGGTCATTTGTGGAAACATCGCAGAATCGAAAGTCTGGTGCTTCAACCCGCCCACGCCCAGCCACTGTGCGCCGAAGCCGTCGAAAAGCGCACGCGAGCGGCGATCCTTCAGCAAACGCAGTACCTGCGCATCCAGAACCGCGGGCTGATGGAGCCGTCCCGCGTCCGCCAGTGCCATCAGCTCATCGTCAGGCATGGTGGCCCATAATAGATAGGACAATCGCGAAGCCAGTTGATAGTCATCCAGCGGAACGACCCCGGTGCCCGCCTCGGTGCCTCCGGCCGGAGTAATAAACAGAAACTGAGGAGAAACGAGTATGGCCTTGAGCATTACGTGAAGCGCCTGCTGGTAGGCCAGGTTGTTCCGCCTTCCCAGATCGAACGTCTCAACGAGGACATCCACCTCCGCCTCAGCCGGTGGCCGGCGGTAGGCTTTTCTTGCAAGAGAGCGGGCGACCTCCCGCGCCGCTTTTCGCGGGTCCGTCCCCACCGCGGCAGATCCGCCGAACAGTCGCTTCTGGACTGGGGTCGGCGGAGCGCCTTGCGGCGCCACAATCCGGCCCAGCACCTTATCGGCGATCTTCAGATACTGATCGAGTTGGAGGGGTGAAAGCGAATTCAGATACCCCTCGCCGCTTACTTCATCCGGCAGTCCGTCGGCAATCGACGGATCTACGCCGAACAAATCATGGAGCGTGTTGCTGTATTCGGTCTTGGTGAGTCGCCGGATGACAAAAGTTCCGGGGTCCTTTTGGCTGAGGTATTTTAGCTTCGCAAGCCATGCGGCGAACATCTGGCGGCCGGCATCGTCCGGCTGAGGAGCGTCTTTGGGCGGCATGTCATGCGCGTTCACTCTGGCGACCGCCTTCCTCCACTGTTCGGTGAAGGCAGCATGACCGGGAGCCTTAAGCGCCGGCGAGAAATTGACTCCCGCCCGGGTCGGCCGCCGGTTCTGGTGACAGGGCAGGCAATAGGTTGTGATGAACGGCGTTACGCTGCTACGAAAGTATTCTTCGGCATCGGCCTTGAGCGCTTCATGTTCAGCGGCAATCGAGCCGCAAGGCCAGGCGAGGCACAGCAACAGGCATACGCTTAGCGATCCTGGCGCCTTCAAAATACGACGGGCCGCAACCGCAACGAAAGCGGCCATGCTCGGGGACATTCTGGGTGAGTTTAACACCTTGGGTGAACTCCGAGCTGATCATGCGGTACCATGACACGCGAAGTCTCTCCCACCGTACGGCCCTGGGCCGCTTCAGGTGGGAACTGTCCAAGTCCTTGAAGGGGCCGCGGCTGTTCTCATTGCCGGCGGGTGCGGATATCTGATATGGCGTCTGGCGGGACTATGGACACTCCCAGACTCGAAAGTTCCTCCCGGCTGAACAGACGAAGTTGGGGCACCTCTGCACTAAAAGATCAGGCGGCCTCTCACAACCCGCCTTTTTCGGTACTCATCCTCGTGACGTCGCGACTTTGCCGTTCTTCCAGTAAAGGGTCACCGCGTTTTCCGGAGACTGAAGACCTTCTCCTGCGGTAAAGTGCCCGTTGGCACGAAGATGATCGTCGTACTCAAAAGCACGCATCGCGTGTTGCGCTTCCTCTGTCATGCCCTGGAATTTTCCGGGTTCACTGTATCCCAAGCAGATGTATTTCATGGCACGTCTCCTCTTAATTGGCAGCCAGCATCACGAACTCGCGTGCTGGATCGTTCACCCTATAGTCGTCGGCCGTCGGCAAAATCGACAGCAGTGCAGATTTTTATCTCAATTCCCGCAGACGACCAGCTAAAAATCGGCGCTCGGGCTCTTGCCGGACCAGTGACAGCGCCTTCTCATACGAAGTACGAGCCTCCGGAATCCGTCCCAGCCTCCGGCACGACAACAAGGGTGACAAACGTCCGCATCGCTGGATCCCTTCGTCCACCGGATTCACGCATCACCAGCCCGCCCTCCATCGCTCCGGCTTGCAGAAAAACCCGGATC